>NZ_WWIA01000072.1 GCF_009870065.1 Streptomyces sp. SID5785
CTCCCTCTCACCCGCCTCGACGCCGCAGGCAGCTCCGCTCCGGCCCTGCGTTCCGTCGCCCGTACCCCCGACGGCGACCGCACGGTCATCCTCAGTCGTCCTCACCCCGGCACCGACCCCCACCGCTTCATGGCCGAGGCCGATGCCTCCCGGTATCTGCTGGGGAGTTGGGTGCTGCCCGCGGCCGAGCTGGCGGGGCCCGGGCAGGGGGTGTGGCACGCCGCGCCGTACGTGCCCGTGCTGCCGCTGCCGACCGCGCTCGCCGTCCACGGAAGCCCGCTCCCCGAGCACACCGTGCGCGCGCTCGGCGTCGCGCTCGCCGAGGCGCTCGGGGTCGTTCACGGGCAGGGCCTGGTGCACGCCGGAGTGTCGCCGGGGGCCGTGCTGCTCGCTCATGACGGGCCCCGTCTGACCGGATTCGGAGCCGTGCGCGCGGCCGCCCCGGAGGGCACCGACCGCCGCGGACTGCCGGGCGTCGACCCCTGCGCACTGCCGCCGGAACAGGCAGCCGGCGGAAAGCCGCGCCCCCTGGGCGACGTGTACGCGCTCGGTGCCACCCTCGCTTACGCCGCGACCGGCAGCACCGCCCCGGAGCGCGAGGCGCTCCCGGCGTATCTGCGCTCCGTGGTCGCACGGTGCCTCGCCCGCGATCCGGCGGAGCGGCCCGCGCTCTCGGAGGTCGTGGAGGGCATGGGAGCCGTTCCCGAGGGGGCGCCCGACACTCACGGCTTCGGCGCACCGGACCGGGCCACCGCCCTGATGGGCCCCGGCTGGCTGCCCGCCCGCACCGTCGCGGCCCTCGCCCACCAGTCCGCGGAAGTGCTCGCCGCGGCGTCCCCCGCCTCCGCCCCGCTGCCCGCCTGACCACTGACCACGTACCGACCGACGGATCCCGACTGCTCATGCCGACTCCTCTCGCCCACGACGACCCTGTCGATCTCGATGGTTTCCGCCTCGTCGCCCGACTCGGCAGCGGTGGCATGGGCACCGTGTACGTGGCGCGCGGTACCGACGGTGCCACGGTCGCGCTGAAGACGATGCACGCTGCCATCGCCTCCGACCCCGCTGCCAGGACCCGGTTCCGCCTGGAGACCGACGCGGCCCGGGTCATCGGGGAACGGTTCGGCGCCAAGGTCGTCGCCGCCGACCCGCTGGCCCCGGTGCCGTGGCTCGCCACCGAGTACGTGCTCGGCCCACCGCTCGACGAGGCCGTGCAGCGGGGCGGTGCCCTGCCGGAGCAGGCCGTGCGGGCACTCGGCGCTTCTCTGTGTGCGGCCCTCGGACAACTGCACCGCAGCGATGTCGTGCACCGTGACCTCAAGCCGTCGAACATCCTCGTCACCGCCTACGGCCCCAAGGTCATCGACTTCGGCATCGCTCGTGCCATCGGTGACGACCGGCTGACCCGCACCGGCTCCGCCGTCGGCACCCCGGCCTTCATGTCCCCGGAGCAGGCGAGCGGTATGGAGCACGGGCCCGCCGGCGACGTCTTCGCGCTCGCGGGCGTGCTCGTGTACGCGGCCCGGGCCGGCGGCCCGTTCGGCGCCGGGCAGCCCGCCGATCTTCTCTACCGCGTGCGCTACGCGGAACCGGACCTCACCGGCGTTCCGCAGGCCCTGGTCCCCGTACTGGTCCGATGCCTGGACAAGGACCCGCGGCGGCGCCCGTCCACGAGCGAGCTCGCGGCGCAGTTGCACGACGGGAACGGCGAGTTCGTCGACCACCTGCCCGACTCGCTCGTCGCGGAGATCGGGCGTCGCGCGGCGGCCGTGCACACGATCGTCCCGCAGCGTCGGCCGGCACCCGCGGCCGCGTCACCGGAAGTCTCTGCCGAGGTCACGGAGACGGCCGTCCACTCGCGCCGCCGCGTACTGGGCCTGAGCGCGGGCGTCCTCACGGTCGGCGCCGCCGGTGCGGGCGGAGCATGGTGGTGGCGGAGCAGATCCGGGGGAGAGCCGAAGCCGACCGCAGCAGGGGCGGCCGGGCGCAATCTGGAACCGCTGTGGCAGGTCGGGGGATACGACCAGAAGACGCCTGAAGCACCCACGCAAGCCTTCGCACTGGACGGGCTCGCGCTCGTCCCCGAAGGCTCGGGCGGCGTCGCTGCGGTCGACCTGAAGAAGCCCGGCCGGAGCAAGTGGCGCAGCAGCCTCGACCAGTACGGCTGGCAGACCGCTGTCGCCGACGGAAGGCTGTACCGCCTCCGGTCGACCTACGCCGACGATCCGGACTCCGGGCCCGACACCGCCCTGCAGACCCTGGACCCGCAGACCGGCAAGGCCGCACGCACCGTGGCCGAACTCGATGCCACCAACGACCAGATCAGGCAGAACCAACTGCTGTGCGTCGCCGATGACATCGCCTACGTGGCGGTCGGGGGAGGCAGAGCGGGCACGGCCGGGATCCGCGCCGCCCAGACGTGGACCCTGCGCGCCGTCGACTGCCGCACCGGGCGCACACGATGGTCGACACCACTCCCGCGCTGGCCGGACAACACGCTCCGGCTGCGTTTCGTGGCGGCCCGCGTCACCGGCCGGCGGCTCGTCACGTTCGAGGAGACACAGCCGCGCGAGCTCTCCGTCGTCGTCCGCGACACGACGAGCGGACGAGCGGTCTGGGACGTGACCTACTCGCCGGGTGACATCGACGCCATGCGCAGCGAGCTCGCCGTGGACGAGGACCACGTGTACATCGGCGGCCGCCAGCTGCGCGCTGTGCGACTGGCGGACGGCAAGGTGACGTGGCAGCTTCCGCCCGAGCACCACTACGGTCCACCCACACTGGCGGGGGGCGTCGTCCACTGCGTCGCGACCGGGCTCGGGCTGATCGCTGTGGACGCGCGGTCCGGCAAGCGGATGTGGACCGAGAAGGACGGAACAGCTGACGAGCGGACCACGAACTGGCGCCCGGTGGTGGGCAGTCGGCACGCCTACTACCGCAACGGCACCATGCTGCGGGCCGTCGACCTGACCCGGCACGAGGTGACGTCCACGTTCCAGACACTGTGCGACCGCTTCTACGCCGTGCAGGAGTCGTCCCGGGTACGCCGTGTCCTCGGCGTCGCCGACGACACGCTCGCGCTGTACCCGATGACATGACCCGGCCTGCCCCGGCAGCCCACCCTCTGAGAAAGCATCCCCATGAAGCCCCTCGGCACCGGTGACCCGCTCCGCCTCGGCCCGTACCGCCTCCTCGGCGTCCTCGGCGAGGGCGGCATGGGGAAGGTGTACGCCGGCCAGGACCAGACCGGAGCCCTGGCCGCCGTCAAGGTACTGCGCCCGGAACTCACCCACGACGTCGGCCTCGCCCAGCGATTCGTGCGGGAGGCGCACGCGGCCCAGGCCGTCCGCAGCCCCGGCGTCGCGGCCGTGCTCGGGGCACGGACCGAGGGCGGACGGCCGTGGATCGCCACGGAGTTCCTCGCCGGTCTGACCCTGGACCAGGCCGTCGACACCTACGGGCCGCTCGGCGAACCTGCGGTGCGCGCGCTGGCGGCGTCGCTGGCCGGTACGCTCGCCGACATCCACGCCGCGGGCTTCGTCCACCGAGACCTGAAGCCGCCGAACATCGTGCTCACCTCGACCGGCCCCCGCGTCATCGACTTCGGTATCGCACGTCCCGAACACGGCTTGACGCTCACCACCACCGGCCAGATCCCCGTCACCCCCGGCTACGGCGCCCCCGAACAGGTCCTCGGCCGACGCGTCGCGCCGTCGGCCGACGTGTTCTCGCTCGGCGCGGTGCTCGTCTACGCGGCCACCGGACGCCGCGCTTTCGAGGCGGGCAATGTAGCCGCGGTCCAGTACGAGGTCGTGCACGGTGAGGCACGTCTCGACGACATGCCGGGGCCGCTGCGCGACCTCGTCGCGCCGTGCCTGGCCAAGGATCCGGCCGTGCGACCCCTGCCGTGGCAGATCGGGCAGGCGATGCACGTCCCCGCCCGCACCGAGCAGATCTGGCGCAGCGGTCCGCTGGCCGGTGCCATCAAGGAGCGCGAGACGGGGGCGCACCGGCTCACCACGCAGGTCGCGGGCCCGGGTTCACCTGCCGGCGATCCGGTACCGCGGCGCCGCTTGCTGGGCTACCTCGGGGCGGGCGGCGCCCTGCTCGCCGCGGGTGGCGGCACGGTCGCTTGGTGGTTTCGGTCGGGCGAGGAAACCGAACGGGACGATCCCTTCGCCATCCCGCCCGCCGTTCGGGCACCCGTCGCGACACTGGACAGCCTCCCGCGGCAGAAGCTGGTCAGCGACAACGAGCCGCCCACTCGTCTGTGGGGCGTCTCGCAGGCCGACTCGCAGGCCCGTGAACTCCTCCCGTCCGGAGACGTGCTGCTCGTGGGACTGCCCACCGGAGGGCTGGCCGCCCACGACGTGCGCACCGGCGACCGCCGCTGGACGGCACCGCGCCTGCTCGCCCGCTGCGGATGGCTCTCGCTCGACGACCGGCTGGTCGTGGGCGCCGACGGGAAGGGCGTCCTGCGCACCTACGTCTCGGCCACGGGGAAGCCCAAGTGGACGAGCCCCACCGCCGAGGCCGCGACCGTGCTGGCCACGGACGCCGACGCGGTGTACGTCGTCACGCATGACGGCAGACTGCGCAGCGTCAGACGCAAGGACGCGAAGACCGCGTGGACCACGGCCGTTCCGGCTGCCTTCCGCGACCGGCTGCGCGGGCCGGCCGTGGTGGGCGGAGGGCGACTGGCGGTTCCGTCGACCGGCGGTGACGTCCTGGTCGTCAGGACCGCTGACGGCCGCGGCGCCTGGCAGTACGAAGGCGGCGGCGACACCGTCGCGAACCCGGTTTTCTCCGACGGCACGTTCTACATCAACGGCCACGACTACCTGGAGGCCCGGCGGGCCTCCGACGGCAAGACAGTCTGGCGGCGCAAACTCAGCGCCTATGCCGCGGAGTCCGGCCGCTACGGGCCCCCGCGCATTGCGGGGGACCTGTTGTACGTCATCGAGGGCGATTCGACCATGTGCAGGAACCGGCGCGACGGCGCGACGGTCTGGGTCGGCCGTCCGGCGACCTGGCAGAGCCCCCTGCTCCCGCAGGGGCGCTCGGTGTGGTCGATTCGCGCCGAGGAGGGCCGCACCGAGCTGGAGTTGACCGGCGTACGGGCCCTGGACGGTCTCGGCGGACGCGCCTACACCACCGAGATGCCCCGGGACTTCAAGCTGGCAGCGGCAGCCAACAGGGTGTTCCTGCAGCACGACGATGGGGTGATCGCCATCAAGGCCTTCTGACAGTCGCCGTATCGACCCCGTCCCGCCCTCCGAACTCCCCTACGACTCCCGCCCCGCCCCGTCCCCCGCCACCGGCTCC
>NZ_WWIA01000685.1 GCF_009870065.1 Streptomyces sp. SID5785
CGGAGACCGGCGGCGAAACCGGTCACGGAACGCGCGAACCCGCCGCCTCCCCCACCGCGAACGGCGGGGAGACGACGGGCTGACACGCAGGGGGTCCTACGTCCGCTCTCCGCTGAGGGAGGCTCCGGTGAGGGAGATCAGCGGGCGTAGTACTCGACGACGAGCTGCTCGTCGCAGATCACGGGGATCTCCTTGCGGTTCGGGTCACGGTCCAGGCGGAAGGCCAGGGCCTTCAGGTTGACCTGGAGGTAACGCGGGGTCTCGCCCTCGGGGGCGAAGCCACCCTCACGCGCGACCTCGAACAGCGGCTTCTTGCGGCTGCGCTCGCGGACCATCACGACGTCGTCGGGACGGACGCGGAAGGACGGCTTGTCGACCTTCTGGCCGTTGACCTCGATGTGGCCGTGGACGACCATCTGACGGGCCTGGTAGATCGTGCGGGCGATGCCCGAACGCAGCACCAGGGCGTCCAGACGACGCTCGAGCTCGATGACCAGGGCCTCGCCGGTCTTGCCTTCGACCTTCTTGGCGCGGTCGTAGGCGCGGGCGAGCTGCTTCTCGCTGATGTCGTACTGCGCGCGCAGGCGCTGCTTCTCCATCAGACGGACCTTGTAGTCCGAGTTCTGCTTGCGGCCGCGGCCGTGCTCGCCCGGCGGGTAGGGGCGGGCCTCGAAGTACTTGACGGCCTTCGGGGTCAGCGCGATGCCGAGGGCACGCGACTTCTTGACCTTGGGGCGGGACTGGTTCGCCATGAACCAAACACCTCGTGTTTCTGATGCGAATACGGCTTCACCAGGGTTCGGGGAGGTCGCATCCGCAGCCTGGGAAACCCTGGCCCCGCCACACAGGGGGGTTCGGGCAGCCGCTCCCGGGTCTGGGCACATACGTGCAGCACGCGAGTGGCCCACCGACCGCCGTCTCCGGGGTGGTGGGCTGCCCGCGACACCTTCGAAGGTGCGCGACGCTCCTGGATCCCCTGTGCCTTGCGGTTCGGGGGATCCGGCTGGATGTTCCGCTCTGGTGATGCCCCGCCTCCCTTTCGGGACACCGGGCACGGAACACAGCACTGCGCAGGAGTCTACCGGATCGCTCAGCGGCAGGTCGCCAGGAGGCCTCGGAGCGCCTCCTTCTCCGGCGGGGTGACAGTGAGCCGGTACTTGGCCTTGATCCCGGTCCAGCGCCGGCCGTACTCGCACCAGAAGGCGCGGTTCGGCGGCTTCCACTTGTCCGGGGTCTTGCTGCTCTTGTCGTAGTTCGCCGATTTGTCGACCGCCAGCAGGACGTCCAGGTCGTTGGCGTAGGTCAGCCGCTGCCGGTCGGTCCAGGCGTGGGCACCGGCCCGCCAGGCGGCGCCGAGCGCGACGACGTGGTCGGTCTGGATCCGGGAGGCGCGGTGGTAGGTGTACGGCAGCTTCTTGCCGGTGTACGGGTCGTGCAGGGTGCCGGAGAGGACGACGCAGGGGTTGCGGTCGCCCTTGCGCAGGTCCTTCAGGTCGCGGCGCAGGACGTCGGCCCGGGTGTCGCAGCCGTTGCGCCCGCCGGGGGCGTCGACGTCGTCGCTCCAGCCCTTGCCGAAGGCGGTGCGCCGGTAGGACTGCCAGTTCCTGCCCCAGGCGACGGTGAGAGCGGCGAGCTGCTTGCCGGCGGTGGCGGCGTCGGGCGGGAAGGCCTTGCCGGCGAGCTGCCGGGGCGAGGGCGTCGGCGTGCCGGTGCGGGCCGGCTGTCTCGCGGAGTGCTGCGGGGCGCACGCCACGGCGCTCAGCAGGAGGACGGCCGTGGTGACGGATCTCCGGCGTGAGCTGCTGCGCATGTGCCGAGCGTAGGCCGACCGGCCGGAGGGCGCGCTCCGGAGGGGCGGGCGATCGCTCCGGACGATCGGGGGATCGCTCCGGACGATCGGGGGATCGCCCTCATCCGTCCCCGCGCAGCCGCTCGCGGACCCGCTCCACCACATCCGCGTACCGCGCTTCCGCACCGTACCGGGTCGGCTCGTAGTACCGGCGGCCGGCGATCGCGTCCGGCGCGTACTGCTGGGCCGCGATGCCGCCGGGGACGTCGTGCGGGTAGACG
This sequence comes from Streptomyces sp. SID5785, assembly GCF_009870065.1. Lineage (GTDB taxonomy): Bacteria > Actinomycetota > Actinomycetes > Streptomycetales > Streptomycetaceae > Streptomyces. The sequence continues at coordinate 2,071 of NZ_WWIA01000685.1, forward strand.
TATCCCTGGGCGTGGCCGAGCTTGGCCGCGCCCTTGTAGTGGCCGTCGCGCAGATGGGCCGGGACGGGGCCGGCCAGGCCGGCCCGGACGTCCTCCATGGCGGCGCCGATCGCGGTCGTCGCCGCGTTGGACTTCGGGGCCAGGGCGAGCGCGATGGTGGCGTGGCTCAGGGTGAGCGCGGCTTCCGGGAAGCCGATCATCGCGACGGCCTGCGCGGCCGCGACCGCGGTGGGCAGGGCCGTCGGGTCGGCCAGGCCGATGTCCTCGCTCGCGGAGATCATCAGGCGGCGCGCGATGAAGCGGGGGTCCTCGCCCGCCTCGATCATGCGGGCCAGGTAGTGCAGCGCCGCGTCCACGTCGGAGCCGCGGATGGACTTGATCAGGGCGCTGGCGACGTCGTAGTGCTGGTCGCCGTCCCGGTCGTAGGTGACCGCCGCGCGGTTGACCGACTCCTCGACGCTCTGGAGGGTGATGGTCTCCTCGGCCTTGGCGATCGCGGCGCCGGCCGCGGCCTCGAGCGCCGTGAGCGCGCGGCGGGCGTCGCCTCCGGCGACCCGCAGCAGGTGCTCCCTGGCGTCGTCCTCGAGGGTCACCGCGCCGTCGAGACCGCGCTCCTCGGTGAGCGCGCGGTCGAGCAGTCCGCGCAGGTCGTCGTCGGTGAGCGGCTCCAGGGTGAGCAGCAGGGAGCGGGACAGGAGCGGGGAGATCACCGAGAAGTACGGGTTCTCCGTCGTCGCCGCGATCAGCGTCACCCAGCGGTTCTCCACCGCCGGCAGCAGGGAGTCCTGCTGGGCCTTGCTGAAGCGGTGGATCTCGTCGAGGAAGAGGACGGTCTCCTTGCCGTGACCGCCCATCGCGCGCCGGGCGCCCTCGATGACGGCGCGGACCTCCTTGACACCCGCGGTGATCGCGGACAGCTCCACGAACCGCTTGTCGGTCGCCTTCGAGACGACGTAGGCGAGGGTGGTCTTGCCGATGCCCGGCGGGCCCCACAGGATCACCGACGAGGCGCCGGCCGGGCCCCCGCCGTCGCCCACGAGACGGCGCAGCGGTGACCCCTGCTTCAGGAGGTGCTGCTGGCCGACCACCTCGTCGAGGGTGCGCGGACGCATCCGGACGGCCAGCGGGCTGGCGGTCGGGTCCTTCTCCTGGCGTTCTTCGGCTGCGGCGGTGAACAGGTCGGGCTCCACGGGCAAAACCCTATGTCACCCCACTGACAGTCCGGCCGGCACCGGTCACGCCCGGATCACGCCCGGATCGCTCCGGTCACGCCCAGAGCTTGTCGCCCCAGCGCGTGAAGATCAGGACGGCGATGATGCCGACGTGCACGACGGGCAGCGCCCACGTGAAGTCCTCGAAGAAGGTCCTGAGCCCGCGCGGCGACGGCAGGAAGCCGTTGCGGACGTTGAACGACGTGACGTACCAGAACATCAGGATGGTGGCGACCCAGGCCAGGCAGCACCACAGGCACAGGGCGTTGATCCGGTACAGGGACTCGAACTGGAGCCAGGACACGAATCCGACACCGAACAGGCAGCCCGCGTTGAACGTGAGCCAGTACCAGCGCGGGAAGCGGGCCCGCGCGATGAGGCTCATGCCGACGCAGATGACGACGGCGTAGGCGGCCAGGCCGAGCATCGGGTTCGGGAAACCGAAGACCGAGGCCTGGTCGCTCTTCATGATGCTGCCGCAGGAGATCACCGGGTTGATCGAGCAGCCCGGCGTGAAGTTCGGATCCTCGAGCAGCTTGAACTTGTCGAGCGTGATGACCCAGGCAGCGAGCAGCCCCGCCGCTCCGGTGATCACCAGGAGCAGTCCGAACCCCCGGCTGCCGCCGACGGTCCTGGGCCCGCCGCCGTCCACGGTGTCGCGGGCGGGGCTGTCACTTGCTGCGGTCGTCTTGCTCATCACGCCGATCCGTCACTGAGGGAGCTTGCGGGCAGGGTCATTGTGCCGTACCGGCCTGTCAGTTCACCGTTCGATGCGCATAAGGACGAGCACCACGCCGCGCGCCCCCGGAGGGCCGCACGAACGTGCGTGCCTCCGGGGGCGCGGAACGAGCCGGGCTCAGCGGTGGCGTCAGGCCAGCCGTGCGCGCAGCACCTCGACGACCTGGTCCACGGCGATCGCCTCCTGCTCGCCGGACTCCATGTCCTTCACCTGCACGACGCCCTCGGCCAGATCGCGCTCGCCAGCGACGAGCGTGAAGCGGGCTCCCGACCGGTTCGCGTTCTTCATGGCGCCCTTGAGGCCCTTGCCTCCGAACGAGAAGTCCGCCGAGACGCCGGCCCGGCGCAGCTCGGTCACCTTGGCGAACAGCACACGGCGCGCCTCGTCGCCGAGCGGCACCGCGAAGACGCTGGTGGCGGCGGGCAGATCGAGCACGACGCCCTCCGCCTCGAGCGCGAGAACGGTGCGGTCGACGCCGAGCGCCCAGCCGACGGACGGCAGCGAGGGGCCGCCGATCATCTCCGAGAGCCCGTCGTAGCGGCCGCCGCCGCCCACCGCGGACTGCGAGCCGAGCCCGTCGTGGACGAACTCGAAGGTCGTGCGCGTGTAGTAGTCGAGGCCGCGGACCAGCTTGGCGTCGTCCTCGAAGGCGACGCCCTCGGCGACCAGCAGCTCGCGCACCTGCTCGTGGTACGCCTTGCAGGCGTCGCACAGGTAGTCGCGCAGCAGCGGGGCGTCCGTGAGCTGCTTCTGGACGTCGGGGCGCTTGTCGTCGAGGACGCGCAGCGGGTTGATCTCCGCGCGGCGCAGCGTCTCCTCGTCGAGGTCGAGCCCGCGCAGGAAGTCCTGCAGGGCCGCCCGGTAGACGGGACGGCACTCCTTGTCGCCCAGCGAGTTCAGCAGGATGCGGAAGTCGCGCAGGCCCAGCGAGCGGTACGCCTGGTCGGCCAGGACGATCAGCTCGGCGTCGAGGGCCGGGTCCTCGGCGCCGATCGCCTCGGCACCGACCTGCGAGAAGTGCCTGTACCGGCCCTTCTGGGGGCGCTCGTAGCGGTAGTACGAGCCCGAGTACCAGAGCTTGACCGGGAGGTTGCCCGCCTTGTGGAGGTTGGCCTCCAGGGCGGCGCGCAGCACGGAGGCGGTGCCCTCGGGGCGGAGCGCGAGCCGGTCGCCGCCCTTGGTCTCGAAGGCGTACATCTCCTTGGTGACGATGTCGGTGGACTCGCCGACACCGCGCGCGAACAGCTCGACGTTTTCAAAGCCGGGCGTCTCGACGTAGCCGTAGCCGGAGTTGCGCAGCGGAGTGGAGATCGCGTCGCGCACCGCGAGGTACGTCGCGGAGTCCGGCGGGAGCAGGTCGTACGTGCCCTTGGGGGCCTGGAAGGTGCTCACAGGAGTCTTCTCGTCACATTCCTCGTCGGGGAGCCTCGGTCGAGGATCCCTGGCCGGCGGCCACCTGCCGCAGATACGGGTTGGTGGCGCGCTCCTGGCCGATGGTGGTCTGGGAGCCGTGCCCGGAGAGGACCACGGTCGAGTCGTCGAGCGGCAGGCACACACGGGCCAGCGATTCGAGCATGTCGTCCATGGAGCCGCCGGGAAGGTCGGTGCGTCCGATGGAGCCGGCGAACAGCAGATCGCCCGAGAAGAACACGGACGGCACGTCCGCGGTCTCGGGCATCCGGAAGGTCACCGACCCCTTGGTATGGCCGGGCGCGTGCGCGACGCCGAAGTCGAGTCCGGCGAGCTTCAGGCGTGCGCCGTCGGTCAGCTCCCGTACGTCGTCGGGCTCCCCCACGGTCAGCTCGCCCATCAGCGGCATGCCGATGGAGCGGCCGATGCCCTTCTCGGGGTCGCTCATCATGTAGCGGTCCGAGGGGTGGATCCACGCGGGCACGTCGTGCGCTCCGCAGACCGGGACGACCGAGGCCACGTGGTCGATGTGGCCGTGCGTGAGGACGACGGCGACCGGCTTGAGCCGGTGCTTCTTCAGCGCTTCCTCGACGCCCTGGGCGGCCTGGTGCCCCGGGTCGATGATCACGCACTCCTCACCCGCGGCGGGGGCGACCAGGTAACAGTTGGTCCCCCAGGCCCCGGCGGGGAACCCGGCAATCAGCACGATCGTCCTTCGTATGTCGTCGTCATGGCAGATCAGAGCCTACCGGCGCTGCCGTTTCCACAGCGAACCCATATACGGTACGGGGCACCAACCGAGGGCCCGCAACCGTGGTCCACGAGACGTACGAGGAGAAGACCCGGTGGTCAGCAAGGATCAGCGGCAGCGTCAGCTCGCCCGGGAGAAGTTCCTGCGCCAGCAGCAGCGGCGCGAGTCCGCGCGACGCAAGGCCCGCACGCGCAACATCGTGATCGCCTCCGTCCTGGCAGTGGCCGTCCTGGGCTCGGGCGCCGCGTACGCCGCCGGGGCGTTCGAGAGCGACGGCGGGAAGGACACGTCGGCGGGCTCCGAGCCGAGCGCGAGCCCCTCTCCGTCGAAGGCTCCCGACCCGTGCGAGAAGCCGGCCGCGGGCAAGGCGAAGACGGCGACGTGGAAGAAGGAGCCGGCGCTCACCGTCGACAAGGCGGCGGACTACTCGATGAAGCTGGCGACGACCTGCGGCGACATCGACATCGCGCTGAAGGCGAAGGCAGCGCCGCACACGGTGAACTCGTTCAAGTTCCTTGCCGACAAGGGCTTCCTGGACCACACGAAGTGCCACCGCCTGACCACGGAGGGCATCTACGTCCTGCAGTGCGGTGACCCCACGGGTACCGGCCAGGGCGGTCCCGGGTACACGATCCCGGACGAGAACCTGAAGGACTCCTCCCTGAAGAAGGCGGAGAAGCAGCAGGGCACGCAGCTGTACACGTTCCCGGCGGGCACGGTCGCGATGGCGAACACGGGCCAGAAGCACACCGGCGGCAGCCAGTTCTTCCTCGTCTACAAGGACAGCAAGCTTCCGGCCACCTACACGCCGTTCGGGACGATCTCCGACTCCGGCTTGAAGGTTCTGGACAAGATCGCCAAGGCCGGCGCGCAGCCCCAGGACCCGCAGACCGGCAACACCGCGCCCAACGCGACGGTGGTGATCGACAAGGGGACGGTCACCAAGTCCTGACCTGCCGACCGACAAATTTCGGTCGCGCGGGATGCGGACAGCCGCCCCGCCGGTCGCCTATGTTGGCCGTGACGAAACTGTGGACGATGCCCGGGGGCTCCAGAGCCCCCGCAGGCATCATGTGGAGGAGGCGCTGTGAGCAGCGACCCGTGGGGCCGCGTCGACGAGACGGGGACCGTGTACGTGCGTTCGGCCGACGGCAGTGAGCGAGTGGTCGGTTCGTGGCAGGCAGGATCCCCTGACGAGGCCCTGGCCTACTTCAAGCGCAAGTACGACGGCCTGGTCGTCGAGATCGGGCTCCTCGAGCGCCGGGTGCAGACGACCGACCTGTCGGCCAAGGACGCGACGACGGCGATCGAGCACCTGCGGGAGCAGGTGACCGACGCGCACGCGATCGGTGACCTGGAGTCGCTCGGCAAGCGGCTCGACAAGCTCGTCGAGAGCGTCGAGTCGCGGCGCGAGGAGCGCAAGGCGCAGAAGGCCAAGCAGTCCGACGAGGCACGGCACTCCAAGGAGGCGCTGGTCGCCGAGGCGGAGGAGCTGGCCAGGTCCGAGCAGTGGCGGGCGGCCGGCGAGCGGCTGCGGGCCCTGGTGGACACGTGGAAGGGGCTGCCGCGGCTCGACCGCAAGTCGGACGACGAGCTGTGGCACCGCTTCTCGCACGCCCGCTCGGCGTTCTCGAAGCGGCGCAAGGCGCACTTCGCGTCCCTCGACGCGCAGCGCGAGGAGGCCCGCAAGGTCAAGGAACAGCTGGTCTCCGAGGCCGAGTCGCTGTCGAACTCGACGGACTGGGGTGCCACGGCGGCCCGTTACCGCGACCTGATGGCGGACTGGAAGGCGGCGGGCCGGGCGCAGCGCGAGCACGAGGACGACCTGTGGAACCGCTTCCGCGGCGCCCAGGACGTGTTCTTCGCGGCGCGCAGCTCGGTGTTCGCCGAGCGGGACGCGGAGCAGGGCGAGAACCTGAAGCTCAAGGAGGATCTGGCCGGTGAGGCCGAGAAGCTGCTCCCGATCGAGGACCTGAAGGCGGCGCGGGCCGGCTTCCGCTCGATCAACGAGCGCTGGGAGGCCATCGGTCACGTGCCGCGCGACGCCCGCCCGAAGGTCGAGGGGCGGATGCACGCGGTGGAGCGGGCCATCCAGGAGGCCGAGGAGGCCGAGTGGCGGCGTACGAACCCGGAGGCGCGGGCGCGCGCCGCGGGGCTCACGGGTCAGCTGCAGGCCGCGGTCGACAAGCTCAAGGGGCAGGTGGAGCAGGCGCGTTCGCAGGGGAACAACGCGAAGGCCGACAAGCTTCAGCGTGAGCTGGACGGGCGGCAGGCGCTGCTGGACTCGGCGCTCAAGGGGTTGGAGGAGTTCGGCGGCTGACGCTCCGCTGAGCCGATCCTCAAGTGGGCCCGGGCTGACCCAGCCCGGGCCCACTGCCGTCTTCCCCACCCTGGGCAACCTGCCCTTCCCTGACTGCCACGCCACAGTGCCCGCTGGCGCAGGTCCCCGCGCCCCGGCTCCCGCCGTAGGGGCCCAGCGTCATCGCCGACTACCGCGCCGTCGTGGCTGGTCGCGCAGTTCCCCG
>NZ_WWIA01000686.1 GCF_009870065.1 Streptomyces sp. SID5785
CTCCCTCGTCGCCGTGCCGCGCGGCAGCGCGCTGCGGGTGCCCGCGCCGCAGGACGGCCGGGCGCTGCGGCTGTTCCTGCACTGGATGCAGGAGAAGGGGCAGCGCGTCGACCTGGACCTGTCGGTCGCCTTCTACGACGACCAGTGGCGCTTCGTCGGGCTGTGCGACTACACCCGCCTCGAGTGGGGCGGCGAGGCCGCGCTGCACTCCGGCGACCTCACGTCCGCGCCCGCGCCGCACGGCGCCACCGAGTACGTGGACCTCGACCTCGGCGCGCTGCGGGCGTCCGGCGTGCGTTTCGCGCTGCCCGTCGTCCTCTCCTACAACGACGTGCCGTTCGACCGGCTGCCGGACGCGTTCGCCGGGTTCATGGGCGTGGAGCGGGGCGCGCGCGCCCGCTTCGACGCGCGGGCCGTGCGCCAGCGCTTCGACCTCGCCGGGGACGCCAAGGCGCTCGTGCCGATGATCGTCGACCTGCGCACCCTGCGCGCCTGGTGGGCGGACACCACCCTGCCGACCGGCGACGGCAACCACAGCGTGTGGCGGCACAAGGAGGCCCTGCGCCGCCTCGGCCGCGACCTGCTCGACGCGTTCCAGGCGGGCGACCGGGCCACCCTGTGGGACGTCGCGTGCTGGACGGCGGCCGCCCGCACCGACGGCGACGTCGTCGTACGGGACGCGTCGGGCGCCGGGCGGATCTACCGGCGGGCGGCGGACGAGCCGCGCGCCGAGTTCGCCCTGCGGGTCCGCGAGGGCTGGGAGCCCGATGTGCCCGCCGCGACGGTGCCGGACCTCGCCGGACGCCGGGTCTTCGCCGCGCTCGAGTACGCGGAGCTGCCCGAGGCCGCCGAGGGCACGCTGTACCGGCTCTTCCCCGGCCCCGCCGACGCGTACGGGCTGGGCCGCAGGACGGCCGGTGACCTCGTCGCCCGGCTCGAACCGGGCCGGCCGTAGCCCGCGTCTCGACAAGGTGTCGCCCGCAGGGCGCCCCGCCCGGACGCAGCGTCCATTGATCGGCGGGCCGGGCGGCGGCATCCTGCGGGGGTGCGATCCCACCACGTCACCTCCCAGGTCACCCGTCGTTCCCTGCTGCGCGCGCTGGGCGGCGGTGCCGCCGCGACGGCCGTCGGCGCCCTCGCCACGGGCTGCGGGGTGCCCGCCGCCTACGTGGCGCCGGGGGACCGCGCCACCACCGACCGCTCGGCCGGCGACAAGCGGCTCACCTGGGCGAACTGGCCGCTCTACATCGACGTCGACGACGACAACCCGTCGAAGCGCCCCACCCTCGACGCGTTCGAGAAACAGACCGGCATCCAGGTCAGGTACACCGAGGAGATCAACGACAACGACGAGTTCTTCGGCAAGATCAGCCCGTCCCTGATGAACCACCAGAGCACGGGCCGCGACCTCATCGTCATCTCCGACTGGATGTGCTCCCGCTTCGTGCGGCTGGGCTGGGTCCAGCGGATGGACCGCGCGCGCCAGCCGAACGTCACCAAGTACCTCGACCCGCTGCTGCGCGACCCGGCCTTCGACCCCGGCCGCAAGTCCACCGTGCCCTGGCAGTCCGGCATCACCGGCATCGCGTACAACAAGCGGCGCCTCGGCCGCGAGATCCAGCATGTCTCGGACCTGTGGGCCGCCGACCTCAAGGGCCGCGTCACCCTGCTGTCCGGGCTCGACGAGTCCTTCGCGCTGCTCATGCAGGGCAACGGCGTCGACATCACGAAGTGGACCGCCGACGACTTCCACGCCGTCTGCGACCAGGTCGAGAAGCTCGTCAAGGCGAAGCAGATCCGCCGCTTCACCGGCAACGACTACATCAAGGACCTGTCCAGCGGCGACGTCCTCGCCTGCCAGGCCTACAGCGGCGACGTCATCCAGCTCCAGGCCGACGACCCCGACATCGAGTTCGTCGTTCCCGAGGAGGGCGCCGAGCTGTGGGCCGAGTCCCTGATGATCCCCAACCTCGCGGACCACAAGGCCAACGCCGAACAGCTCATCGACTACTACTACGAGCCCGAGGTCGCCGCCGAACTCGCGGCCTGGGTCAACTACGTGTGCCCCGTGCCCGCCGCCAAGGACGTCCTCGCCTCCTCCAAGGACAAGGACACGGCCGCCCTCGCCGAGGACCCCCTGATCTTCCCGGACGACGCCATGCGCTCCCGCCTCGCCATCGCCCGCGACATCAAGTCCTCCGAACGCACGGAGTTCGCGAAACGGTGGAACGCGATCGTGGGCCTGTGAGCGCGGGTCCTGCCGTGTGCGGAGGCGGGCAGTTGTGTCCGCATGGACGCATTCCGTGCGAATCCGAGACGGTCGGGCGGTAGCGGACTACCGTTTCCTCTCTCATCGTTCGAGCGGGGGGCCGGGGATGCGGACGACGTCGTTACGCAAAGGGGAGAACAACGCCCTCACGGCGGCGCCGGTGCTCCTCACCGTGTCCGTGCCCGGGCCGGCCGCCGACGTCTCGGCCCTGCTGCTCGGGGCGAATGGCAGGGTCCGTGCCGACGAGGACCTGGTCTTCTACAACCACCCGTCCCAGGACGGGGTCTCGGTCGTCGGCGCAGCGGTCACCGCAGATCTCGTGCACGTACCGGCCGACGTGGAGCGGGTGGTGGTCGTGGTGAGCGTCGACCCGCTGGCGGTCGGCGCCGTCTTCACTCGGGCCCCCTCCCTCACGATCGAGCAGGCGGGTTCCCCTGTCCTGTCGTTCGCGGCACCCGATTTCACCTCCGGGGAGACGGTGGTGGTCCTTGCCGAGTTGTACCGACGCCGCGGCGGCTGGCGTATCCGTGCCGTCGGGCAGGGGTACGCGTCCGGCCTGGCCGGCCTCGCCACGGACTACGGCGTGGACGTCGATCCTGAACCGCCGCCCACGCCCGCGGTCCCCTCGGCCCGGCGACGGCAGCGGGTGTCGAACGCCGAGGGAGCAGTGTCGAAGGTGGGGCGCCTGGCTCCCGGGCTGCTGTCACCTGCGCGCGGGGCGGGCTACGCCCTGACGGACCGTGGCATCGCGGACCGGCGCGCTGCGGTGTACCTGATCCTGGACCACGACACTTACATGCAGGAACTGTACGAGTCGTTCGCAGTGCAGGCCTTCGCCGAGCGGGTCCTCGTGCTGTCGGCCCATCTCGACGACGACGGCACGGTGCCCGTCGTGTTCTCCGGCGGCCAGGCACCCCTGCTGGAGGAGATCCGTCTGGAGAACTACCGAGGGCGCATCGGACAATTGCACACCCAGGTCGACTGGGGGTGGGGAAACGTGGCGGACGCGATGCGGCGCGCGGTGGGCCATTACCAGGAGTCCGGAGCAGTCGACCCGGCATTCGTCGTGACGCAGGTCGGCGACGAGCCGTGGGACAAGACCGAGGCGCGTTCGCTTCTGCAGAACACGGCATCCCTCGGCGTCTTCTGGCTGTTCGTCGGATTCGGCCGGGGCAGACTCGCGTTCTACAAGAACCTCACCGCCTCCGGCCTCACGAACGTCGCCTTCTACGATGCGAGCAGGAACCCCGGATCAGTCCCCGACGAGCGCTTCTATGCGGGTCTCGTCAGCGCCTTCGCGGTCTGGCTCCAGCGCTGACCAAGAAGGGGCGCGGCAGGCCCCTCGGTGTGGCTTCGATCCGCCCGAGGGGACGGCCCGGTCACGCCCCGCGCAGCCCCGCCAGGACGTCGACGCGGTTCGTCGTCAGGGAGTCGGCGCCCGCGGCGATGAGGCGGCGCATCGAGCGCTTCGTGTCCGGGGTCCAGGCCGAGACCAGGAGGCCGTCGCGGTGGACGCGGGCGGTCAGGTCCGGGGTCACCAGCGGGAAGCGGTAGTTGAGCCAGCGCGGGCCGATCGCGGCCAGCAGTGCCGGGCGTGGCGGGGCCAGGGTCGTCCAGGTCAGGGCGATCTCGGCGGCGGGGTCGGCGGCGCGCACCTTCAGCATCGTCCCGGCTCCGGCGCAGTAGTAGACGCGCTCGGCGGCGCCGCAGTCGGCGATCACGCCGACGACCGTGCGGACCGTGCGGGTGTCGGCGCCCGGCAGGTCGACCATGATGCGCGCGTCGCCGGTCTGTTCGAGGGCCTCGGCGAGCGTGGGGACGCCGCCCTCCGTCAGGCCGCGGACCTCGTCGGCGGAGAGCGCGGAGAGCGGTCGGTCGTGCTTCCACAACCGGTCCAGCGTGGCGTCGTGCAGCAGGACGGGGACCCGGTCGCGGGTCAGCCGGACGTCGACCTCGACGGCGTCCGCGCCCCGCTCCAGCGCCGAGCGCAGGGACGGGAGGGTGTTCTCACGGACGCGGTAGGGGTCGCCTCGGTGGGCCACAGCAGTCACGGTGCGCATGGGCACCATTGTGGTGCCCCGCGGCCTTCCGGACCGCGCGGGGCGCCGCGCGGTCCGCTCCCGGTCAGGCGCCCGCGAGCCAGACCGTCGTGTACGCGTCGATCTCCGCGCTGATCCGCGCCTTGCCCGCGTCGTCGAGGAACGACGCCCGCACCGCGTTCTTCGCGAGCTCGGCCACGCCGCGCTCGTCGAGCCCCAGCAGGCGGGCCGCGACGGCGTACTCCGTGTTGAGGTCCGTCGAGAACATCGGCGGGTCGTCGGAGTTGATCGTCACCGTGACGCCCGCGTCCACGAACGCCTTGAGCGGGTGCTCCTCCAGGGTCTTGACGGCACGCGTCGCGATGTTGGACGTGGGGCACACCTCCAGCGGGATGCCGTGCTCCGCCAGGTGGGCGAGGAGCGCGGGGTCCTGCGCCGAGGAGGTGCCGTGGCCGATGCGCTCGGCGCGCAGGTCGCGCAGCGCGTCCCACACGGTCTCGGGGCCGGTCGTCTCGCCGGCGTGCGGCACCGAGTGCAGCCCGGCGGCGATCGCCTGGTCGAAGTACGGCTTGAACTGCGGGCGCGGCACGCCGACCTCGGGCCCGCCGAGGCCGAACGACACGAGGCCCTCCGGGCGCAGCTTGTCGTCCGTGGCCAGCCGGACCGTCTCCTCGGCCGAGGTGAGACCGGCCTCCCCGGGGATGTCGAAGCACCAGCGCAGCACGGTGCCGAACTCGGTCTCGGCCGCCTTGCGCGCGTCCTCGACGGCGTCCATGAACGCCCGCGCGTCGATCCCGCGCCGGGTCGAGGAGTACGGCGTGATGGTCAGCTCCGCGTAGCGCACGTTCTGCCGCGCCATGTCGCGGGCGACCTCGTACGTGAGCAGCCGGACGTCCTCGGGGGTGCGGATGAGGTCGACGACCGACAGGTAGACGTCGATGAAGTGCGCGAAGTCCGTGAACGTGAAGAAGTCGGCCAGCGCCTCGGGGTCGGTCGGGACCTTCGAGTCGGCGTGCCGGGCCGCGAGCGCGGAGACGATCCGGGGGGAGGCGGAGCCCACATGGTGGACGTGCAGTTCGGCTTTGGGCAGTGCGGCGATGAAGGTCTGCATGCGCTGGCTCACGGATTCCTCCCCAGGAACTCGGGTGATCGGCTGATCGGGGTCTGGACACGCCGGTACGGATCGGACGCGCCCAGCGCATCGTATGCGGGCGCCGCCCGCCCGTCGCAGTCCGGGAGGCACGCCGGGCCGGGCCCCGGCGCCCGGCACGTAGCATGGGCGCACGCCCGGCCGGAGCACCCCGGCCCGGCGCGTGCACGGCGGACGGGCCACACGGCACGGCGCCACGGGCACGGGAACACGCGGACAGCACGGACAGCACGGCAGCGGGCGTACGGCCCGGCAGCACCGACAGCTCAGCACGACGTACGGCACCGAGGGGGCCTCGCATGGCAGGCGGCAACGACCCGCAGGGGAACGAGCCCTGGGCAGCGCCGCAGGACGCGGTCCCCGGCGCCGGGCAGCCGAACGCCGCGGGCGCCCGCGGCATCCACGACAGCCAGACCGTGACGGCGATGCCGGCCGCGGGCCTCCCGCAGGCCCCGCCGCCCCCGCCGCAGCAGAGCGGCC
>NZ_WWIA01000687.1 GCF_009870065.1 Streptomyces sp. SID5785
CCCCGCCGGCCGCGGCTCCCGCTCCGGCTCCCGCGCCCGCGCCGGCCAAGGAGCCCGCGGCTCCGCAGAACCCGGCGTACGGCTACCCGCAGGCCCCGCAACAGCAGCAGCCGTCGCAGCCCCAGGCCCAGCCCGGATACGGCTACCCGCAGCAGGACCGGCCCGCCGCACCCGTCACCCCGGTCACGCCCGGCCCCGGCGGCGGTTCGCCGTCCTGGGCGCAGCAGGTGCACCAACTGGCCGGTCCCGGGCCGGAGTCCGGCGCGGCCGACCCGGCGGCGCCCGTCACCCCGTTCAAGCCGGTCGCGGAGGACCCCTTCCTGGCCGCGGCGCAGGCCGCCGCGGCCGTCCGCCCGGCCGGGCTCGGCAAGCGGCTCGTGGCCCGGCTCATCGACTCGGCCGTCCTCGGCGCCGTCACCGCGGCCGCCGCCGTCCCGCTCGGCACCAAGGCGATCGACCACGTCGACGGCAAGATCGACGAGGCCAAGGCGTCCGGCCGGCAGGTCACCGTCTGGCTGCTCGACGGCACGACCGGCACCTACCTGGCCGTCGTCCTCGCCGTCCTGCTCGTCGTCGGCGTCCTCTACGAGGCGCTGCCGACGGCCAAGTGGGGCCGCACCCTGGGCAAGAAGCTGATGGGCCTGAGCGTGCGGGACATCGAGGAGCACGCGGCGCCCGGCTTCGGCGCCGCGCTGCGCCGCTGGCTCGTCTACAGCGTCCCGGGCCTCCTCGCCATCGGTGTCCTCGGCGTCCTGTGGGGTGCGTTCGACCGCCCGTGGCGTCAGTGCCTGCACGACAAGGCGGCCCGCACCTTCGTCGCCGGATAGCGGTTCTTCACCCGCCGGGCGGTCATCCGTCCGGCGGCCCGCCGGGTGCGGGGCGCCGCCGTTCGCGGTCGACTCGGGCCATGAGCACCGAACCGCCGACCGACGGATCCGGCCAGCCGCCGGACGACGACCCGTTCCGCAAGCCGCCGCCGACGAACCCGGGCGGTGCCTCACCGTACGACGCGCCCCAGAACCCGTACGGCACACCGCAGAACCCCTACGGCGGCGGTCAGCCCCCGCCCGGCGACGGGAACCAGCCTCCGTACGGCGGCGGTACTCCTCCTCCGTACGGCGGCGGTACGCCCCCGCCCTACGGCAACGACCCCTACGGCAACGACCCGTACGGCGGCGGCCACGGAGCCGGCGACCCGCTCGCCGGGATGCCGCCGCTCGCCGACAACGGCCGGCGTTTCCTGGCCCGCCTCATCGACCTGATCCTCGTCGGGATCGTGTCGGGGCTGCTGGCCTGGCTCTTCGGCTTCGCCGACTACTCGGTGGACGCCGACAAGATCGAGTACGGCAAGCAGTTCGGTTCGGGCGTGATCGGGGCCGTCCTCTACATCGGCTACGACACGATCCTGCAGTCACGCACCGGGCAGACGCTCGGCAAGCGGCTGATGAAGCTGCGCGTCGCCAACCTCGACAACGGGGCGACACCCAGCGTGCAGACCAACCTGGTGCGCGCGGCCGTGCTGTGGCTGCCCACCATGTTCTGCTGCGCCTGCATCTGGCTGATCATCTCCGGCGGCTGGAGCCTCTTCGACAAGCCCTACCGGCAGGGCCTGCACGACAAGGCGGCGAAGACCGTGGTGGTCAGCACCGGCTGAGCGGCGTACGGGCGAACGAACCGGCGGGTCCGTGTCTCACGGGCCCGCCGGTCCGTGCGCGGGCTCGCGCACGCTCTCGGAGGCGCCGGACACGGCGGGGGAGGACAGGGTGGAGGCGAGGCGCTGGGCCGGGACCTGCCCGGTGCGGGCCGTCTCCGGGCGGGCCGGCGGGTCCGCCTTGGGCCGGGGGACCGACAGCGCCACGAACACACCCAGGATGAGCGCCGACACCGCGATGACCCCGACGCCGGGGCCCGCGCTGGTGCGTGACAGCAGCAGCATGGCGATGGTGGAGCAGATGACGGTGGCCGAACCGTAGGCGAGCTGTGCGACAGTCGGGCGAGGCATGGCGTTGTCCGTCCTCGTGACATCGGGGGTGCGGGACGGGCCGGCGGTCGTCCTGCACCGTCGGTCCGACTCTATTCCGCACTGTGCCCGAGCGGAACGCCCGGTAAGCATGACCTAACCCACAGTGCCGGTGCACAGGGGGCGCACGGAGTCATGGCGTCCGCCAAGTGGACGGCCGGGAGCGCCCGTTGGCAGGCCCGGGTCGGGGCTGGGAATCTACGGGCTTGTCCGGATTCCGGAGCGCCGCCCCTGCATAGTGCAACGGAAACGTCACAGTCAAGGTCTGTTATTTCTCCTCTACCTCCGGTCAAATGGCGTCACTTGTGACACGTGGCGGAAGCCACGGAGGAGGGGACCACTCAAGTGACCACCAAGAGACGGGCGTTGAGATCCGCCGCCGTGCTCGTGACCCTGGCCGCCACCGCGGCCGCCGGGTCGATAGCGGCGACGACCGCCCAGGCCGACACCCCGGCCGCCACGAGCACGACCTCCGGTAAGACGTACGGGGGCAAGGGCCACGTCATGGACGGCCCGTTCAGCAAGCAGATGGAGCAGCAGCGCCAGACCGCGCTGCAGAGCGTGCTCCAGGGCAAGAAGAAGGTCCAGGAGCGGCACGGCTCCAAGGTCGTCGACCTCGGTAAGGGCAAGTATGTCGAGCTGGGCCGCGAGCGCACGGACAAGATCTTCACGATCCTGACCGAGTTCGGCGACAAGGTCGACAACACCACGCTGGTGGACCGCGCCGACGACGACACCGACGAGCTGAAGCCGAAGTACGGCGGCACGCCGGGCCCGCTGCACAACCAGATCGCCGAGCCGGACCGCGCCACGGACAACAGCACGGCCTGGCAGAAGGACTACAACTCCCAGCACTTCAAGGACCTGTACTTCGGTACGGGCAAGGGCGTCGACTCCCTCAAGACGTACTACGAGAAGACGTCCTCGGGCCGCTACTCGGTCGACGGCGAGGTCTCCGACTGGGTGAAGGTGCCCTGGAACGAGGCCCGGTACGGCTCCAACTACTGCGGCGCCGACAACTGCCCGAACGTCGAGGACCTGGTGCGCGACGGCGTCACCGCGTGGGTCGAGCAGCAGAAGGCGGCCGGCAAGTCCGACGCCGACATCAAGGCCGACCTCGCGCAGTACGACCAGTGGGACCGCACGGACCACGACAACGACGGCAACTTCAACGAGCCCGACGGCTACATCGACCACTTCCAGATCGTCCACGCGGGCGAGGACGGGTCGGCCGGCGGCGGCGCGCAGGGCGGCGACTCCCTGTGGGCGCACCGCGGTTACGCCTACAGCCGCGACGACGGCGACACGGGCCCCGACGGCTTCAAGGCCGGCGGCACCCCGGTCGGCGACACCGGCATCTGGGTCGGCGACTACACGATGCAGCCGGAGAACGGCGGCCTCGGCGTCTTCGCCCACGAGTACGCGCACGACCTGGGCCTGCCCGACCTGTACGACACCTCGTACGCGGGCGAGAACTCGGTCGGCTTCTGGTCGCTCATGTCGGCGGGCTCCTGGCTCGGCACCGGCAAGAACGAGATCGGCGACATGCCGGGCGACATGACCGCCTGGGACAAGCTGCAGCTGGGCTGGCTCAACTACGACAAGGCGAAGGCGGCGACGAAGTCGACGCACAAGCTGGGCGTGGCCGAGTACAACACCAAGCTCAAGCAGGCGCTCGTCGTCGAGCTGCCGAAGAAGAACGTCACCACGGACATCGTGAAGCCCGCCGGCGGCTCGAAGCAGTGGTGGTCGGACTACGGCGACGACCTCGACAACACCCTCTCGCGCACGGTCGACCTGACCGGCAAGGCGAAGGCCTCGCTGGAACTCGACGGCTGGTGGAACATCGAGAAGGACTACGACTACCTGTACACGCAGGTCTCCACCGACGGCGGTGCGAGCTGGAAGTCGGTCGACGGCACGGCCGACGGCGTCACCATCCCGCGCGACGGCGGCGACAAGCCCGCCCTGACCGGCGACTCCACGAAGTTCCAGCACCTGGTCTTCCCGCTCGACGCGTACGCGGGCCAGAAGATCGACATCCGCTTCCGCTACAAGACCGACGGCGGCGCGGGCGGCATGGGCTTCACCGCCGACAACCTCTCGGTGCAGGCGGACGGTTCGGCCCTGTTCACCGACGACGCCGAGGGTGACGACAACGGCTGGACCGCGCGCGGCTTCTCCCGCGTCGGCGCCTCCATCAGCGGTGACTTCCCGCAGTTCTACATCGCCGAGAACCGTCAGCACGTGTCGTACGACAAGACCCTCAAGGTCGGCCCGTACAACTTCGGCTGGCGCGACGGCGGTGCGAAGGACAACTGGGTCGAGCACTACCAGTACCGTCCGGGCCTGATGATCTGGCAGTGGGACACCTCGCAGCGCAACAACAACGTCGGCCAGCACCCGGGCAAGGGTCTGATCCTGCCGGTCGACGCGCACGCGAAGCCGCTGAAGTGGTCGGACGGCAAGCTGATCACCAACAAGATCACGCCGTACGACGCCGCCTTCGGCTGGTACCCGGTGCCGGGCATGAAGCTGCACAAGCTCGGCGTCGAGACCCGGATCCCGGCCCAGCTGGGCAACCCGGTCTTCGACGACCACAAGGGCACCTACTGGTACGCGGAGAACCCGACGGGCAGTGTCCAGACAACTGACACCAACACCCGCATCACCGTCGTCCAGCAGCCGCTCAGCGGCTCCTCGATCACGGTGAAGGTCGGTCCCTCGACCAAGTAGTCGAGAAAACCGCAGGTCAAAGACGTATCGGCCGTGACCGCGCTGGCTGGGGCTAGCGGGTCGCGGCCGATCGTGTTTAGGTGCGTCCTGTGGGTTTCTTATTGACACTACGTCTCACGGGGGTGTGACCGTCATGTCCGCAGGAGGGTTCTGCAAGCTGCCGGGCGGCAGTGTGGTGGTGGCGCTGACCGTGCCGGCACCGCGTCCCGCCGAGGGCGCCGTCCGGGTCCTGGTGCACGCCGCCAACCGGGCCCGTGCCCTGACCCGCCTGCGCAATCTGGGCCTGCGCGCGGTCTACCTCCGCGGCAACACGGCGCCGCCGACCCCGGACGAGATCACGGCGGTTCTGCACCACCCCGACGGCCTCGTCTGGCGCGAGGCCCCCGGCGACCTGTGGCACCCGATACGGGCCCTGATCAGACCGGCCGTGCGCTACTAGGACCTCTGCGCGGGCCTCTGCGCGGGCCTTTTGGTGGGCCTACGCGACGACCGGCTTACCGGTCAGCTCGACGCCCGCCGACCGCAGCTCCTCCAGCGCCGCCTCGGTCGTCCCGGCGGCGACCCCCGCGGTCAGGTCGAGCAGCACCTGCGTGCGGAACCCCTCGCGGGCCGCGTCGAGCGCGGTGGCCCGCACACAGTGGTCCGTCGCGATGCCGACCACGTCGACCTCGGTGATCTCGTGCGCCCGCAGCCAGTCGGCCAGCGACGACCCGTTCTCGTCCGCGCCCTCGAAGCCGCTGTACGCGGCGGAGTGCGCGCCCTTGTCGAAGACGGCGTCGATCGCGCCGGAGGCGACCGCGGGCGCGAAGTTCGGGTGGAAGCCGACGCCCTCGGTGCCCGCCACGCAGTGCGGCGGCCAGGAGTGCACGTAGTCCGGGGCGGCGGCGAAGTGGTCGCCCGGGTCGATGTGGTGGTCGCGGGTCGCGACCACGTGCTGGTACCCCCCGCCGCCGGCCTGCCCGATCAGGTCGGTGATGGCGGCAGCGACATCGGCACCCCCCGCCACCGCGAGGCTGCCGCCCTCGCAGAAGTCGTTCTGCACGTCTACGACGATCAAGGCGCGGCGCATGGTCGGTGTCCTTCGGCTGGGAGACTACGAGCGTAGAAGCTGGGCGTGCGGAGCGGGAGAGGGCGTGCCGCCCTCTCCCTGGCGGTCAGGCGTACTCGGTGGGGATGACGGCCTCGCCCTTGGAGAGCTGGGTCGCCGACAGCGGCAGCCCGTCGCGGGCCGCGATGTGCCGCTCGCGCACGGTGTCCAGGGGCTCGCGGGCGAGCACCTCGCCGCCGCGGACCAGCTCGACGAGCAGCTGACGGTCCTCGAGCTCGGCGGGGACGGCGCCCAGGCCCACGACCTCGGCCTCGGCGACCCCGTCGGCGTCGAGCCGGCGCGCGGCCCACTTGCGGCCGCCGACGGAGGCCTTGCCGCCGACCGACTTCTTCGCGACCGGCACCAGAGGCGCCTTCGGGTCGGCGGACTCGGCGCGGGCGACCAGCTTGTAGACCATGGAGCAGGTCGGGTGCCCCGAGCCGGTGACGAGCTGGGTGCCGACCCCGTAGGCGTCCACGGGCGCGGCGGCGAGCGAGGCGATGGCGTACTCGTCGAGGTCGGAGGTGACGACGATCTTGGTGTCCTTGGCGCCGAGGTCGTCGAGCTGCTGGCGCACCCGGTGGGCGACGAGCAGCAGGTCGCCGGAGTCGATCCGGACGGCCCCGAGCTTCGGCCCGGCGATCTCCACGGCGGTGCGGACGGCCTCCTGCACGTCGTAGGTGTCGACGAGCAGAGTCGTTCCTTCGCCGAGCGTGTCGACCTGGGCGCGGAACGCGTCGCGCTCGGAGTCGTGCAGCAGGGTGAAGGCGTGTGCGGACGTGCCGACCGTCGGGATCCCGTAGCGGAACCCGGCGGCCAGGTCCGAGGTGGTCGCGAAGCCGCCCACGTACGCGGCGCGGGACGCGGCGACCGCGGCCAGCTCGTGGGTGCGCCGGGCGCCCATCTCGATCAGCGGCCGCTCGCCCGCGGCCGAGGCCATGCGGGAGGCGGCGGCGGCGATCGCCGAGTCGTGGTTGAGGATCGAGAGGATCACCGTCTCCAGGAGCACGCACTCGGCGAAGGAGCCCTCGACGCGCAGCACGGGGGAGCCGGGGAAGTAGACCTCGCCCTCGGGGTAGCCCCAGATGTCGCCGGAGAAACGGTAGTCCGCGAGCCACTGGAGGGTCGGCTCGTCGACGATGCCGGCCTCGCGCAGGAAGCCCAGCTCGCCGGCGCCGAACCGGAAGTTCTCGACGGCGTCCAGGACGCGCCCGGTGCCCGCGACGACGCCGTAGCGGCGGCCCTCGGGAAGGCGCCGGGTGAAGACCTCGAAGACCGAGTGCCGGTCGGCGGTGCCCGCTCGGAGGGCGGCCTGCAGCATCGTCAGCTCGTAGTGGTCGGTGAAGAGCGCTGTCGACGGAACGTCCACCGGCAGGCCAAGGTCCGCTGTGTTCATGTGAGGGATGCTACCCCCAATTAGCGTCACTGTGACGATTTCTGTGCGGCATGTGGGCGAGCCCACGCCGAGCGGGCCGTTTGTGCGGTTGCCCCCTCCTGGTGGCAGCATGGGCCGTGTGACGGCTCCCGCACCCCTTGAGATCGAAAAGCCCGAGACGACGGAGGACCTCTCCGTGGTCCCCGAGCCGGACGTCCCCTGGATCACCCTCGTGCACAACGACCCGGTGAATCTGATGAGTTACGTGACGTACGTGTTCCAGACCTACTTCGGGTACTCCAAGGACAAGGCCACCAAACTGATGATGGACGTCCATCACAAGGGCCGGGCCGTGGTCTCCTCCGGCACGCGCGAGGAGATGGAGCGGGACGTCCAGGCCATGCACGGATACGGCCTGTGGGCCACGCTGCAACAGGATCGGAAGTAACGCCCTCCTCATGCCCGGACACTTCGAACCGATCCCCGGCGGCGGTGCGGCCGTCGCCCTCGACGACGTCGAGATCTCCATCATCCGCTCGCTCGCCGTGCAGCTCCTGGAGCTCATCGGGCCCGGCCCCGGCGGCGACGTCCCGGACGACCCGCTCGCCGAGCTGTTCGCCGAGGGCCCCAGCGAGCCGCCCACCGACGCGGTGCTGCGCCGGCTGCTGCCCGACGCGTACGGCGGCCCCGGCACCTCCGCCCAGGAGGACGCCGACGAACTGCGCGCGCACTCCTCGGAGTTCCGCCGCTTCACCGAGAACGATCTGCGGGCCGGCAAGCGCGAGGACGCCCTCGCCGTGATCCGCTCGCTGGACGCGCTCAGCCCGGCCGGTGACGGGGGAGCCGTGCTGAAGCTCGCGCCCGACGAGTCCGTGCGCTGGATGCGCGCGCTGAACGACCTGCGGCTCGCGATCGGCACCCGGCTCGAGATCACCGACGAGGAGGACACGGACCTCCTCTACCGGCTGCCGGACGAGGACGCCCGTAAACCCATGGTGATGGCGTACCTGTGGCTGGGCGGTCTGCAGGAGACGCTGGTCGAAACCCTTATGCCCTGACGTATCGGGACAAGGCGGGGCGCACCTGCGGGTGAGCGATGGAAGCGCGTTCACTCAGCGGACGCTCAAATCCGGATAACGATCGCGTCACCGTGACGCTCCGTAATGCCGATGCGCGCGGCATTTGCCCCCTTTTTCCAGTGTCCTGCGTCACACGCGCCTCGGCCGATCACTGTGAACGGCGTGATAAATCTTCACGACCACCCGGCGGGCGCCACCCCTGTCCGCCGGGGGCGCCCCGACCGGCCGACCGCCGGTAGGCAGAGCTCCATCCATCCAGGGGCACGTCCCCGAAGGATCGTCACAGTCGGTCCGAGCCTCGCAGGGCACGGGTCGGCATGGAGAAAGGCGCACCACCATGACCTCAGTGCAGGTCGAGCAGCACGACAAAGACTCAGCCGGCAATGAGGCCGTGAGCCACACCGGTGAGAGCGAGGGCTACCAGCGGGGGCTCGGCTCCCGGCAGATCCAGATGATCGCCATCGGCGGCGCCATCGGCACGGGTCTCTTCCTCGGCGCGGGCAAGGGCATCTCGAAGGCCGGCCCCAGCCTGATCCTCGCGTACGCCATCGCGGGCCTGGTCATCTTCTGCATCATGCGGGCGCTCGGCGAGCTCCTCATGTACCGCCCGGTCTCCGGCTCCTTCTCGGAGTACGCGCGCGAGTTCATCGGCCCCTTCGCGGGCTTCGTCACCGGCTGGACGTACTGGCTCTTCTGGGTCATCACCGGCATGACCGAGGTCACCGCCGCCGCCACCTACATGACGTACTGGTGGGACATCCCCCAGTGGGTGTCCGCGCTGGTCTTCACCTTCATCCTGTACGGCGCCAACCTGATCTCCGTGAAGCTCTTCGGCGAGCTCGAGTTCTGGTTCTCCATGGTCAAGGTCACCGCCATCATCGGCATGATCCTGATCTGCGCCGGCATCCTCACCATCGGCTTCTCCGACGCCGGTGACACCGCGTCCGTCTCCCACCTGTGGAACCAGGGCGGCTTCTTCCCGCACGGCATCGGCAACACCCTCATGACCCTCCAGATGGTCATGTTCGCCTTCCTCGCCGTCGAGCTGGTCGGTGTCACCGCCGGTGAGTCCAAGGACCCGAAGAAGGTCCTGCCGAAGGCCATCAACACCGTGCCGTGGCGCATCGCCGTCTTCTACGTCGGCGCCCTGATCATGATCCTCTCGGTCGTGCCGTGGACGAACTTCGAGGCCGGCAAGAGCCCCTTCGTCGAGGCCTTCGACAAGATGGGCCTCGGCATCGGCGCGGGCATCGTGAACTTCGTGGTCCTCACCGCCGCCCTGTCCTCCTGCAACTCGGGCATGTACTCCACCGGCCGCATGCTGCGCGACCTCGCGCTCAACGGCCAGGGCCCCAAGGCCTTCACCAAGCTCACCCGCAACGGCCTGCCGCTGATCGGCACGACCGTCTCCGCCGCGCTGATGATGGTCGGCGTCTGGATCAACTACCAGTGGCCCGGCGAGGCGTTCAACTACGTCGTCTCCTTCGCCACCATCTCCGGCATGTGGGCCTGGATCGTCATCCTGATCTGCCAGATCCGCTACCGCATCAAGTCCGACCGCGGCGAGCTCCCCAGGTCGGAGTTCCGTGCCCCGGGCGGCATCTGGGTCAGCATCCTGTCGCTGGCCTTCATCGCGATGGTGATCGTGCTCATGGGCATCGACAAGGACGCCCGCGTCTCCCTGTACGCGGCTCCCGTCTGGGCCGTCCTGCTCGGCGTCTCCTACTTCGTCCTGCGGCAGCGCAACCCGCAGGGCGCGGCCTTCGCCAAGCGCGACTGACCTGCACCGTCTCACCCAGCGGGCCCCTGCGTACCGGAATCCGGTACGCAGGGGCCCGCCTGCTTATCCTGGCCGCATGCTGACGATTTCCCAGACCCTCCACGACCAGATCGTGGACCACGCGCGCGCGGACCACCCCGACGAGGCCTGCGGGGTCGTGGCCGGACCGGTCGGCGAGGGCCGGCCCGAGCGCTTCATCCCGATGCTCAACGCCGCCCGCTCGCCCACGTTCTACGAGTTCGACTCCGGTGACCTGCTCAAGCTCTACCGCGACATGGACGACCGCGACGAGGAGCCGGTGATCATCTACCACTCCCACACGGCGACCGAGGCCTACCCCTCCCGCACCGACATCACGTACGCCAACGAGCCGGGCGCCCACTACGTCCTCGTGTCGACCGCGGACACCGACGACGCGGGCCCCTTCCAGTTCCGCTCGTACCGCATCGTCGACGGCGAGGTCACCGAGGAAGAGGTCCAGGTCACGGCCTGAGCCCCGACCCGGTCTCGGTCCGCGGACGATTTACGACCGCATGGTGAGATCACATTCCGGGGGGCCGGGCGGGAATCGATACGATGAGCCCATGGTTCCCCACGACGTGAGCGAAAAGACGCCGGGCGCCCTGCTCGTGGCGCGGCTGCACGTCGACCTGTGCCGCCTCGCCAGCGCCATCTGTCCGCGCTGAGCCGTACCGCCGTCAGGCCCCGGCCCGCGGCTGACGCACACCTGCACCGCCCGACCGCGCCGCCGCGCGCTCGTCCACACGACTTCCGACTCCTGACAGGAGCCCAGCATGGCCATCGAGGTCCGCATCCCGACCATCCTCCGCACCTACACCGACGGCGCCAAGGCGGTCGACGGCAGCGGGGACACCCTCGCCGAGCTGTTCACCGACCTCGACTCCCGGCACACGGGCATCGCCGCCCGCATCGTGGACGGAGGCCAGCTGCGCCGCTTCGTCAACGTGTACCTGAACGACGAGGACGTCCGCTTCCTGGACGGCATCGACACCAAGCTCACCGACGGCGACAACGTCACGATCCTGCCGGCCGTCGCCGGCGGCATGCGCTGAGCCGCGGGACACCACGACCTATGCGCTACGACAGCCCGCTGGCCGCGGTCGGCAACACCCCTCTGGTGCGTCTGCCGCGGCTCTCGCCCTCCGACGACGTACGGATCTGGGCGAAGCTGGAGGACCGCAACCCCACCGGCTCGGTCAAGGACCGCCCCGCGCTCCACATGATCGAGCAGGCCGAGAAGGACGGCCGGCTCACCCCCGGCTGCACCATCCTCGAACCCACCTCCGGCAACACCGGCATCTCGCTCGCGATGGCCGCCCGCCTCAAGGGCTACCGCATCGTGTGCGTCATGCCGGAGAACACCTCCCAGGAGCGGCGCGACCTGCTCGCCATGTGGGGCGCGGAGATCATCTCCTCACCCGCGGCGGGCGGCTCCAACACGGCCGTGCGCATGGCCAAGGAACTGGCCGGACAGCACCCCGACTGGGTGATGCTCTACCAGTACGGCAACCCCGACAACGCGGGCGCGCACTACGCCACGACCGGCCCGGAGATCCTCGCCGACCTCCCGTCGGTGACGCACTTCGTCGCCGGGCTCGGCACCACCGGCACCCTCATGGGCGTCGGTCGCTTCCTGCGCGAGCAGAAGCCCGACATCAAGATCGTCGCGGCCGAGCCGCGCTACGACGACCTCGTGTACGGACTGCGCAACCTGGACGAGGGCTTCGTCCCCGAGCTCTACGACGCCTCCGTCCTCACCACGCGCTTCTCCGTCGGCTCCGCCGACGCCGTGGCGCGCACCCGGGAGCTGCTCCAGCAGGAGGGCATCTTCGCGGGAGTCTCGACCGGGGCGGCACTGCACGCCGCGATCGGGGTCGGCCGGAAGGCCGTCAAGGCGGGGGAGTCCGCCGACATCGTGTTCGTCGTGGCCGACGGCGGATGGAAGTACCTCTCCACCGGGGTGTACACCGCGGCCACCACGGAGGAGGCCGTCGAGGTCCTCCACGGCCAGCTCTGGGCCTGAACCCGGTCCCGTCGCGGTCCACGGGTGCGCGCGTGCGCGGGGGCGCGACCAGCCCCCCGCGCACGCGCGCACCCGGCGACGGACCGACGTCACCAGCCCAGATGCCGGACCTGGTCCCAGACCGCCGGGTCCACCAGCCCCGCCCGGCGCCGGAACGCCCCGACCCCGACCTCGCGCAGCTCGTCCGTCTCCAGGAAGCTCGCCCGCCCCTGCGCGTCCCCGACCGAACCGGGCGGCAACGCGATCACCCCGGGCCGCTCGTCGTGGTACTTGCTGGTGATCTTCGCGACCAGCGCCTCGTCCCCGCGCACCCCGAGCACCAGGCAGGGCCGGTCCTTGCCGCCCGGCCCGTCCTCGTAGGGCACCCGCGCCCACCAGATCTCCCCGGGCTGCGGCCCCCCGGCGCGCCGCCCGCGCGGCACCCGGGACCGGCGCCGGGTGGCGCCCCGGCCCCAGCCGTCGACCAGCGTCGCGACGAGCGCGAGCAGCACGACGGCGGCGAGCGCGAGCCACCATGACGTGTCCATAGCGCAGACGGTACCGGTGGGACGCCGGGGGCGCCCCACCGGGCGCGAGCCCCCCGAACCGGTGACAGCACAGGTGAGTTCCCCCACAACGGCCCGGGACCGAGGAGCCACTCGACCTTTTGCGCCTTACGCTCGACGGACCTCTTTGACTCCACCCCGCATTCCGACCGCCAGCGCGGAGGTTCCGGCTCTCATGAAGCTCACCGTCGTCGGCTGCTCGGGGTCGTTCCCTTCCGCGGAATCGGCCTGCTCGAGCTACCTCGTCGAGGCCGACGGCTTCCGGCTGCTCCTCGACATGGGCAATGGCGCCCTGGGCGAGTTGCAGCGTCACATCGGTCTGTACGACCTCGACGCGATCTTCCTCAGCCATCTGCACGCGGACCACTGCATCGACATGTGCGCGTACTTCGTCGTCCGCTACTACCGCCACGACGGCGGCCGCTGCGACCCGATCCCCGTCTACGGGCCCGAGGGCACCGAGCAGCGGCTGACCACGGCGCACGCGGACACCCCGTCGGCCTCGGCGTTCAGCGAGGTCTTCGACTTCCAGACGGTGAAGCCGGGCTCGTACCGGATCGGCCCGTTCTCGGTGCGGACGGAGAAGGTCTGCCACCCCGTCGAGTCGTACGCGATCCGCGTCGAGCACGACGGCCGCTCGCTCACCTACTCGGGCGACACCGGCCCGTGCGAGGCCCTCGACGAACTGGCGGCGGGCAGCGACCTGTTCCTGTGCGAGGCCGCCTTCACGCACGGCAAGGAGAACATCCCGGCGCTGCATCTCAACGGCCGCGAGGCGGGCGAGGCGGCGCGCCGCGCGGACGTCGGCAAGCTGGTCCTCACGCACATCCCGCCGTGGACCGACCCGCAGGTCAACCTGGCGGACGCGCGGGACGTGTACGCGGGCCCGGTCGAGCTGGCGGCGCCGGGGCGGACGTACGAGATCTGACGCGGCCCGCCCCCACCGCGGACATGGGAAGGGCCCCGCAGCCGTACGGCTGCGGGGCCCTTCCCATGGGCGGGGCGAGGATCACGCCTTGGTGATGTCCTCGACCTCCTCCTCGGGCTCGCGGCCCGGGGTGGTGAGGTTGAACTTGGTGATCGCGAAGCGGAAGAGCACGTAGTAGACCGCGGCGAAGACCAGACCGATCGGGATGATCAGCCACGGCTTGGTGGCCAGGTTCCAGTTCAGCGCGTAGTCGATGAAGCCCGCGGAGAACGTGAAGCCCGCGTGGACGCCGAGCGCCCAGGTGATCGCCATCGAGAGGGCCGTGAGCACCGCGTGGATCGCGTACAGGACCGGCGCGATGAACATGAACGAGAACTCGACCGGCTCGGTCACACCGGTGACGAACGAGGTCAGGGCCAGCGAGACCATCATGCCCATCACGGCCTTGCGGCGCTCGGGGCGGGCGGAGTGCGCGATGGCGAGCGCGGCGGCCGGCAGACCGAACATCATGATCGGGAAGAAGCCCGACATGAACTGTCCGGCGCTCGGGTCACCGGCGAAGAAGCGGTTCAGGTCGCCGTGCACGACGGCGCCGGTGGCGTCGGTGAAGTCACCCAGCTGGAACCAGGAGACGGTGTTCACGAACTGGTGCATGCCGACCGGGATGAGCGCGCGGTTGATCAGGCCGAACAGACCGGCACCGCCGGCGCCGAGACCCGTCATCCACTCGCCGAAGTTCGAGATGCCGTCACCGATGGGCTCCCAGACCAGGCCGAAGAAGACGCCCATGATGACGCCGACGAAGGCCATGATGATCGGGACGAGACGGCGGCCGTTGAAGAAGCCGAGCCAGTCGACGAGCTTCTTGCGGTGGAACCGCTGCCACAGCACCGCGGCCAGCAGGCCCATGATGATGCCGCCGAGGACACCCGGGTTGTTGTACGTCGCCGCGACGTCGACACCCTTGTTCTGGGTGGTGTTGACGATGGCGTCGGTGACCGGGAACGCCTTCAGCACGTTGCTGTAGACCAGGAAGCCGACCAGGGCGGCGAGGGCGGTCGAGCCGTCGGCCTTCTTGGCGAAGCCGATGGCCACGCCTATGCAGAAGAGCATCGGCAGGTTGTCGAAAACGGCGCTGCCCGCGGTCGCGAAGACGGCGGCGACCTTGTGCCAGCCGAGACCGTCGTCGCCGAACACATCGGGCTGTCCGAGGCGGAGCAGGATGCCCGCGGCCGGAAGGACGGCGATCGGCAGCTGCAGGCTGCGGCCGACCTTCTGCAGGCCCTGGAACAGGCCGGAGCCCCGCTTCTTCGCGGGCGCCGCCGTGGCGGTGGCCGTACTCATTGCTTCCTCCAAGATGGCAAGTCGCCGCCCTGGACAGGGAGTTGCAGAGGTGACGGCGGCGTCTCGACGGTGCGGTGAGGTGCGGAGAGCCGTCGGGGGACCGCGCTCCTGGTCTACACCACTCACTGGTGTAGACCAGTTTTAACACGTGAGTTCCGTGTAAGGAACCCGCGAACGAGGCCGTTACTTCTTCGTGAGGTCGCGGGCGTCCGCGGACCCCTCGCGGGCATGCCGAAGGGCCCCCGGACCACAGGTCCGGGGGCCCTTCGCGAGCGGGTCGAAAGGGGGCGCGCTCACGCCCTCGCGGTCACGCCTTGGTGGTGTCCTCGACCTCGTCCTCGGGCTCCCGCCCCGGCGTCTTCAGGTCGAATTTCGTGATTGCGAACCGGAACACCGCGTAGTACACGACGGCGAAGCACAGCCCGATCGGGATGATCATCCATGGCTTGGTCGCGAGGCTCCAGTTGATGACGTAGTCGATGAGACCCGCGGAGAAACTGAAGCCGTCCTTGACGCCGAGCCCCCACGTCACCGCCATCGAGACGCCGGTGAGCACCGCGTGCACCGCGTACAGGGCGGGCGCGATGAAGACGAAGGAGTACTCGATCGGCTCGGTGATGCCCGTGACGAACGAGGTCGCCGCGAGCGAGACCATCATGCCGCCGACCGCCTTGCGCCGCTCCGGCCGCGCGCAGTGGTACATCGCGAGGCAGGCCGCGGGCAGGGCGAACATCATGATCGGGAAGAAGCCCGTCTGGTAGATGCCCGCGTGCGGGTCACCGCTCAGGAACATGTTGATGTCGCCGTGCACCGTCGTGCCGTCCGGCTTGGTGTACGAGCCGAACTGGAACCACAGCGGGACGTTCAGGAACTGGTGCAGGCCGATGACCAGCAGCGCACGGTTCGCGACACCGAAGATGCCGGAGCCGATGGCCCCCAGGTCCTGGAGCCAGTTGGAGAAGCTCTCCAGGCCGTCGCCGATCGGCGGCCAGACCCACAGGCAGATGACGGCGACCACGATGCCGATGAAGGCCATGATGATCGGGACGAGCCGGCGGCCGTTGAAGAAGCCGAGCCAGGAGACCAGCTTCGTGCGGTGGAAGCGCACCCAGAAGAACGAGGCGAGCAGGCCCATCACGATGCCGCCGAACACGCCGGGATTCTGGTACGTGAACGCTGCCACGGTGCCGTCCGCCGCCTGGCAGCCGGTCGCCACCGCCTTCGCGCCGCTCGCGCAGTCCACCGGAAACTGGTGCAGCACGCTGCGGTAGACGAGGAAGCCGGCCACCGCGGCGAGCGCGGTCGAGCCGTCCGCCTTCTTGGCCATGCCGATCGCGACACCGATGCAGAAGAGCAGCGGCAGACCGAGGTCGGAGTCGAGCAGCGCACCACCCGCACCTGCAAACACCTTCGCGACGTCGGTCCAGCCGAGACCGTCGTCGCCGAAGACGTCGGGCTGTCCCAGACGGTTGACGATGCCGGCGGCGGGGAGCACGGCGATGGGCAGCTGGAGGCTGCGCCCCATCTTCTGCAGGCCCTGGAAGAAGGTGCTCCAGGGGCTCGGGCGAGCTACGGCGGCGTCAGAGCTCATGGGCGTCCTCCCGGAACAAGCCACGTCTGGCGGGCGTTGGATAGTGTGAGTAACTGGTGTAGACCAGTTGCGGGACGGGTCGATTCACGTGCTCGTCATCCTTCGTCACGGGTGGCGCTACCGCTCGTGAAGTTGAGCCAACCGTGGGTTACCGTGACAAAGCGGCCCAGAGGCGGGCCCGGAGAAACAGGGAGAACGAAATGGCCACCAAGGCTGAGAAGATCGTCGCCGGGCTCGGCGGCCTCGACAACATCGAAGAGGTCGAGGGCTGCATCACCCGCCTGCGGACCGAGGTCATCGACCCCTCCAAGGTCGACGAAGCCGCCCTGAAGGCCGCCGGCGCCCACGGCGTCGTCAAGATGGGCACCGCCATCCAGGTCGTCATCGGCACCGACGCCGACCCGATCGCCGCCGACATCGAAGACATGATGTGACCGGCTGACCCCGGCCACCCGAAGGCCCCGCCCCCGTCCACCGGGAGCGGGGCCTTCGCCGTGCCCGGGATACGCTCACCCCTATGTCTCGCATCGACGGCCGCACCCCCGAACAGCTCCGCCCCGTCACCATCGAACGCGGCTGGAGCAAGCACGCAGAAGGCTCCGTCCTCGTCTCCTTCGGCGACACCAAGGTCTTCTGCACCGCCTCCTTCACCGAGGGCGTCCCCCGCTGGCGCAAGGGCAGCGGCGAAGGCTGGGTCACCGGCGAGTACTCGATGCTCCCGCGCGCCACCAACACCCGCGGCGACCGCGAGTCCGTCCGCGGCAAGATCGGCGGCCGCACCCACGAGATCAGCCGCCTCATCGGCCGCTCGCTCCGCGCCGTCATCGACTACAAGGCCCTCGGCGAGAACACGATCGTCCTCGACTGCGACGTCCTCCAGGCCGACGGCGGCACCCGCACCGCCGCCATCACCGGCGCCTACGTCGCCCTCGCCGACGCCATCGCCTGGGGCCAGGGCAAGAAGCTGATCAAGGCCGCACGGAAGCCGCTCACCGGCACCGTCTCCGCCGTCTCCGTCGGCATCGTCGGCGGCGTCCCCCTCCTCGACCTCTGCTACGAGGAGGACGTGCGGGCCGACACCGACATGAACGTCGTCTGCACCGGCGACGGCCGCTTCGTCGAGGTCCAGGGCACCGCCGAGGCCGAACCCTTCGCGCGCGACGAGCTCAACGCCCTGCTCGACCTCGCCGTCCTCGGCTGCGACGAGCTGGCCGCCGCCCAGCGCGCAGCCCTCGAAGCCACTCTGGCCTGACGGGCCGCGACCACCCTCGCCCGACCGGCCCGGCGACCCCTCCCGGCCGCCGGACCGAGTAAAGAACTCCCCAAGCGGGCGGCAACCAGCAGGCCACCGACTGCGTCAGTACGGGCAGGTGGACGGCGCTTCACGACGGCCGTCGCCCGCCCGTCCGTACTCCAGGGGGAGGACCCTTCCATGCCCGCGCGCCGCCGCTCACCGCACCGCCGCCTCGCCCTCCTCGCCGCCGCCGCGGCACTCATAGCGGCCCCGGCGGCGACCGGCTGCTCCGCCGTCGACAAGGCGCTCGACTGCGTCCGGACCGCCGACACCATCGCCGACAGCGTCACCGACCTCCAACAGGCCGTCGCCAACGCCTCCGACGACCCGACGCAGGCCGACGAGGCCCTCGACGCCATCGACAAGAACCTCGACGAGATCGGCGACCGGACCGACGACACCGACGTCTCCGCGGCCGTCGACGACCTCGGCAAGGCCGTCGGCAACGTCCGCACCGCGATCAAGAACGGCGACGAGACGCCCGACATCACCCCCGTCACCGACGCCGCGGGCGAACTCACCAAGGTCTGCACCCCGTAACGGGACCGCGCCGCAAAGGCCCCGATACTGGAGGCATGACCCGCCTCATCCTCGCCACCCGCAACAACGGCAAGATCGTCGAACTCCGCGCCATCCTCGCCGACGCCGGCCTGCCCCACGACCTCGTCGGCGCGGACGCGTACCCCGACATCCCGGACGTCCGCGAGACCGGCGTCACCTTCGCCGAGAACGCCCTGCTCAAGGCGCACGCCCTCGCCCGCGCCACCGGCCTGCCCGCCGTCGCCGACGACTCCGGCCTCTGCGTCGACGTCCTCGGCGGCGCCCCCGGCATCTTCTCCGCCCGCTGGGCCGGCCGGCACGGCGACGACAAGGCCAACCTCGACCTCCTCCTCGCCCAGCTCGGCGACATCGACGAGGACCGCCACCGCACCGCGCACTTCGCCTGCGCCGCCGCCCTCGCCCTGCCCGACGGCACCGAGCGCGTCGTCGAGGGACAGATGCGCGGCGTCCTGCGCCACGAGCCCGCGGGCTCCAACGGCTTCGGCTACGACCCGATCCTCCAGGTGGAGGGGGACACGCGGACGGCCGCGGAGCTCTCACCGGACGAGAAGAACGCGATCTCCCACCGAGGCAAGGCGTTCCGCGCGCTGGTGCCGGTGGTACGGGAACTGCTGGGCTGAGGCCGCCGACGCACGACGAAGGGCGCTCCCGTGACCGGGAGCGCCCTTCGCCTGTGTGGGCCCGGTGGGACTCGAACCCACGACACACCGGACCTAAACCGGCGCCCTCTTGGCCAGCTGGGGTACGGACCCATCCGGGCCACTGTACTGGGTCGGGAGATGACGGTTCGAGAAGGTTCGAGTCTGGCTATGACAGGAGGGGCAGAGGTATCGGAGGTTCTCCCGGCGGTTGTCCAACGGG
The DNA here is from genome assembly GCF_009870065.1 of Streptomyces sp. SID5785. Taxonomy (GTDB): domain Bacteria; phylum Actinomycetota; class Actinomycetes; order Streptomycetales; family Streptomycetaceae; genus Streptomyces. The sequence continues at coordinate 19,246 of NZ_WWIA01000687.1, forward strand.
TCGCCGTTGATGTGGTCGACCTCCAGGACCAGGTGCTTCCCCTGCCACACGTCGCCCAGTCCGCACTCGGCGCAGACGCACAGCACTCCGACCTCGCCGAGTGCCCTGCGGAGCAGTGCGGTGCCCGTGCGCCGGTCGCCGACCGGTCTACGCACGAGGATCTCCTGTGCGGACTTGCGTGTCGGCGACGGGACGCCGGCACAGTGCCCCTGTCCGACGAAGTGCTCCGTCGACAGGCCGTATGCGTCGATACTGCGTTTTGCCTTGGCGCGGGCTGCTCCGCTGAAAGCAGGCAGCCCCAAGTGCCGCATCAGATCCGCCAGTCCACGAGAGGCGGCAACGGCTCGCGTGAGCTCCTCCTCGGGAAGGAGGCCACTGCCGTCGAACTCGCGCTGCGGCACGAAGTGACGGGTGTCGATCCCGAAGAGCTTCAGCCTCCGCTTCACGTGCTCGTACGGGCCGTCCTCCGGCGGTATGCCCATGGTCAGAAACATCTCGCGGATGCTCGTGGAGCAGGCCGCTGCCTCGGCCAGGACCTCCTTGGCGTACGACCGCCTGGGTCGCTCGGGCAGTGGTTCGTCCTGGAAATGGGAGGTGTCGATGCCGTAGTGGGCCAGCCGATCACGCAGGTATCGACGGGGTTTGCTGCCCATCGGTGCGTCGACGCGACGCATGAGGTCGACCAGGCTGGTGGAGACCGCCGCGGTCTCCACCAGGAGCCCTCGTGGGTACCTGCTCACACCGGCCTCCGCTTCCGGCCGCGGTAAGTGTCGGTCACCGCATGACAGTTGGGGCACAGCAGGCGCAGGTTGTCCGGGCGATTGTCCCACCAGTCGCCGTTGATGTGGTCGACCTCCAGCGTGAGAGGCCGGTTGTTCCACTCCGTGCCGTTCCCGCACATCGAGCACTGTTCCAGGACCCCGGTACGCAGCAACTCCCGTCGGAGACGCCGGCCCGGAACGCGTCCTTCCTCCGGGGAGCGCAGCTCGAGTGGATCACCCAGCGCTCCCTTCGGCCTCTCCTTCGGCCGTACGAAGTGCGAGGTGTCGATCCCGAGTGCTGCGATCCGCCGGCTGATGTGGGCGTGATTGCCGCCCACGGTGCTGATGCCCAGGCGTTGCACGACCTCCTTGACGCTGCTGGACTGTGCGACCGCATCGCGCAGCGTCTCTTCCGAGTGCCGCGACCAGTACCGAGGAAAGTGCGAGGTGTCGACGCCTGCCACCGCCATCTGCCTGCGCAGGTACCTTCTGCTTCCCGGCGTCGGCTCACCCCCGCACCACCGCACCGCCTCGTCCCAGCTCCCCGCGTTCCGAGCCGCCTCCTCCAGCAGCTCCCGCGTGTAACGCCGTGCCCCCATGACAACCCCCTGTTCGATCCCGCGTTCGCTCCCTCGCACGGACTAACGAACCGAAAATCGGACCGTCACGCACGAAATGCGGAACGGTCCGATCCGGGAGGGGGGCGTCCGGGTGGTGGCGGTCAGAACTTCGGGACGGGGGCCGCCGACTCGACCATGTCGGCCGCCTCCTCCTCCGTCGCCACCGACGGCGGCGAGCCGGCCAGCGGCTTGCGGGCGGTCTCCTTCATGCAGGCGACCGCGATCACGCCGACGAGGGCCGCGGCCATCGCGTAGTACGCGGGCATCATGTCCGTGCCCGTCAGGGAGATGAGGGCCGTGATGACGAGCGGGGTCGTGCCGCCGAAGATCGACGCGGAGAGGTTGTAGCCGACCGACAGGGAGCCGTAGCGCACCTGGGTCGGGAACAGGGCCGGCAGCGCGGCGGACATGGTGCCGAGCATGCAGACCAGGGACAGGCCGAGCAGCAGCATGCCGAGCGAGACCGCCCACAGCGCGCCGTTCTTCACCAGGAGGAACGCCGGGATCGACAGGACGAAGAAGCCGAGCATGCCCGCCATCAGGAGCGGCTTGCGGCCGTAGCGGTCGGAGAGCCGGCCGATCTGGTTGATGACGCACATCAGGACGACCATCGTCGCGATGAGGATGAGCAGGCCGTGCGTCTCCGAGTAGCCCATCTCGTCCGACAGGTAGGTCGGCATGTACGACAGGAGCATGTAGTCGGTGATGTTGTACGCGCCGACGAGGCAGATGCACAGGATGAGCGTCGGCCAGTAGTCGCGGAAGATCTTCGCGAGGTCGCCCTTGGCCGTCGTCTCGACGGTGGAGGCGGCGTCGGAGGCCTTGTGGGAGGACTCGTCCTCGAGCTTCTGGAAGGCGGGCGTCTCGTCCAGCTTCAGTCGCAGGTAGAGACCGACGAGGCCGATCGGGCCCGCGACGAGGAACGGCACGCGCCATCCCCAGGACTCCATGCCGTCGCTGCCGAGGGTGCTCGTGAGGATCGTGACGAGTCCGGCCGCGCCCACGTACCCGGCGAGCGTGCCGAACTCGAGGAAGCTGCCGAAGTATCCGCGCCGCTTGTCCGGTGCGTACTCGGCGATGAACGTGGAGGCGCCGCCGTACTCGCCGCCCGTGGAGAAGCCCTGGATCAGCCGGAAGAGGATGAGCAGGACCGGGGCCCAGAAGCCGATGGTCGCGTAGGACGGGATGAGTCCGATGGCGAAGGTGCCGATCGCCATGAGGATCATGGTCATCGCGAGGACCTTCTTGCGCCCGATCTTGTCACCCATCGGGCCGAACACCATGCCGCCGATCGGACGCACGAGGAACGACACGGCGAACGTGGCGAACGAGGAGATCAGCTGGACCGTGTCGTTCCCGGACGGGAAGAAGACATGGCCGATGGTGACCGCCAGATAGGAGTAGATCCCGAAGTCGAACCACTCCATGGCGTTGCCGAGCGAGGCCGCCTTGACCGCGCGCCGTACCGCCGTCTCGTCGGTGACGGTGATGTCGGTGCGCCGTAGGGGCGGGTTCCTGCGGCGTCGGACGGCGCGGAACAGGGCACGGTGCCGCCTGACCGCCTCCGGGTCGGGCGCCGGCCCTTCCTCGGTCTCGGTGGTCATGGAGGGATCCCTTCTCTGGACGCAGATGTTCCAGTGAATCCCTTGCTCGGTCATGGCTGTTGCAAACGAAAGTCCCCGGGAGAGGGGACTTTCGTCACATTCTTTTCAGCCGTCTCGCGGACCCCGGGAGGCGGGGGGCGGGGCGGGGAGACGGGCCGGGCCCCGAGGGGCCGGGCTCAGATGCCGAGGTCCTTGATGATCTTCGCGACGTGGCCGGTGGCCTTCACGTTGTAGAGCGCGCGCTCGACCTTGCCCTCCTCGTCGACGACCACGGTCGAGCGGATGACCCCGGTGACGACCTTGCCGTAGAGCTTCTTCTCGCCGAAGGCGCCGTACGCCTCGAGGACCTTCTTGTCGGGGTCGCCGACGAGGGTCACCTTGAGGTTCTCCTTCTCGCGGAACTTGGCGAGCTTCTCCGGCTTGTCGGGGGAGACGCCGATGACGTCGTACCCGGCGGCGGCGAGCACGTCGAGGTTGTCGGTGAAGTCGCAGGCCTGCTTGGTGCAGCCGGGGGTCAGCGCGGCGGGGTAGAAGTAGACGATCGTCTTGCGGCCCTTGTGGTCGGCGAGGGAGACCTCGTTGCCGTCGGCGTCGGGCAGGGTGAAGGCGGGGGCGGTGTCGCCGGGCTGCAGTCGCTCGCTCATGTCGCTCGTATCTCCTCGGGTGGGACAACTCCTGGCGAGCCTAACGGGGGTGCCGGGGCGCGGCGGAGCGCCCGTCCCGACGAGGGGCCGGGAGGATCCGGGAGGTTCCCCGGGCACGGCTCTTGACGTTGCTCGGCGGTCGGGAGGAGCATCGCTCGCGTTTGACAACGTTGTCCAGTGTCGTCCCGGGCCGCCCCGGGGAGAGGAACGGTGTCAGAAGAGTGACGCAACGCAGAAGTCCCTCCCGTACCAGGGCCGGTGGCCTGCTGGCTCTCACGGTGGCGACGGGCCTCGGGCTCACGGCGCTCGCCCCGGCCGCCGCCGCGGGCACGCCCCGGGCCGCGGGGGCAGGGCACACGGCCCTGGTCCGGAATCCGGCCGCCTACGTCGACCCCCTCATCGGATCCGCCAACGCCGGCAACACCTACCCCGGGGCCGTCCGCCCCTTCGGCATGCTGGCGTTCAGCCCCCAGACCACCCGCGGCAACCAGGTCTCCAACCCGGCGCCGGGCGGGTACCAGTACGACGCCGGCTCGATACGCGGCTTCAGCCTCACCCACCTCAACGGCGTGGGCTGCTCCGGCGCCGACGGGGACGTTCCGCTGATGCCGTACCCCGGCGAGGTCACCACCTCGCCCACCGCGGACACGGACGACTCCGTGTACGCCTCCGCCTTCTCGCACGACGACGAGAAGGCGAGCGCGGGCCGCTACGAGGTGAAGCTCGCCAACGGCGCCTCCGCCGCCCTCACTGCGACGCAGCGCACCGGTTCGGGCCGCTTCGGCTTCCCCGCGGACAAGCCGGCGAGCTTCCTCGTGCGCGGCTCCAACGCCGAGTCCGGCAGCGCCGACGCACGCGTGCATATCGACGCGGCGAAGAAGACGGTGACCGGGTCCATCGACGCCGGGAACTTCTGCGGCCCGCAGAGCGCCAACAACCGCAAGGCCCTCTACACGCTGCACTACACGATCCACTTCGACACCGCCTTCGCGAAGTCCGGCACCTGGCAGGACAAGACCCTGCGCCCGGACACCACCGACGCGAGCGGCGGCACCGGCTACAGCTCCAGCGGCAACCCGGTCGCGGGCAAGGGCTCCGGTGCCTACGTCACCTTCCCCGAGGGCACTCGCGAGGTCGGCGCGAAGGTCGCGGTCTCGTACGTGAGCGCCGCGGGCGCCGAGGCCAATCTCCGGGCCGAGAACCCGCCCCGCAAGAGCTTCGAGTCCGTCGCCCGCGACGCGGGGCGCGTCTGGGACAAGGCGCTCGGCGCGATCCAGGTCGGCGGCGGCACGAGCGCCCGGTACCGGACGTTCTACACGGCGCTCTACCACTCGATGCTGGAGCCGACCCTCACGAGCGACACCGACGGCCGCTACACGGGCGCCGACGACCGGACGCACCGTCTCTCGCACGGCCAGAAGGCCCAGTACGGCACCTTCTCCGGCTGGGACCAGTACCGGGCGCAGGTGCAGCTGCTCACGCTCCTGAACCCGCAGGTCGGCAGCGACTACGCCCAGTCCCTCTACCAGTACGCGACGCAGCGCGGTGGTGAGTGGGACCGCTGGCTCCTCCAGCACGGCAAGACGAGCGTCATGTCCGGTGACCCCTCGGCCCCCGCGCTGGCGGGCATCCACGCGTTCGGCGGCACCGGCTTCGATGTCGAGGGCGCGCTCAAGTCCCTCGTGAAGGCGGCCACCGTGCCGACGGCGAACGACTCGGACAGCGCCGGCTGCAACGTCGAGTGCGTCGGTCAGCGCCCCGGGCTCGACCAGTACCTCAAGCTCGGCTACGTCCCCGCGGACGACTGCCACTGCTGGGGCGGTGCCGCCGAGACGCTGGAGGACGCGGCCGCCGACTACGGACTGTCCGAACTCGCCCGCGCCACGGGCGACCGGGGGAACCAGAAGAAGTTCCTGGACCGCTCGGGCAACTGGACCCACGTCTTCGACCCGGCCGCGACTCCCGAGGGCGGCTACATCCGCAACCGCAACGCGGACGGCACCTGGGCGGGCGTCTTCACCCCCGGCACGGGCAACGGTTTCGTGGAGGGCACGAGCGCGCGTTACACCTGGATGGTGTACTCCGACGTCGCCCGGCTCGCCCGCGCGATGGGGGGCAACGACAAGGCGATCGCCCGTCTCGACGCCTTCTTCCGCGACAAGGACGGGACGTTCGACTTCTCCGCGAAGGACGACACCCGCTACGACCCCACGAACGAGCCCGACATCAACACCCCGTACCTCTACGACTACCTGGGCGCCCCCGCCAAGACGCAGGAGACGGTCCGCGCCGAGATCGACCAGCTCTGGACCGACGCGCCGGGCGGCATCCCGGGCAACGACGACGCGGGCACCATGTCCTCCTGGTACGTGTTCTCCGCGCTCGGCATGTATCCGCAGAACCCCAGCCGCGCCGACCTCGTGCTGACCGCGCCGCTGTTCCCGCGCGCCGTCGTCCACACCGGCCACGGCAAGCGCATCACGGTCGAGGCCCCGGCGGCCGACGACAGCCACACCTACATCCACGGGCTGCGCGTCAACGGCAGGAGCAGCACGAAGACCTGGGTGCCTGACACCCTCGTCCAGCGGGGCGGCACCCTCGACTTCACACTTGGCACGACCCCCGGCACCGCGTGGGGCACGGCGGCCTCCGACGCGCCGCCGTCCTTCCCCGGCGGCGGTGACACGTACTTCACGAGTGCGAGCCCGAGCGCTCTCAAGGTCTCGCCCGGCGGCGCGGAGGCCCGCACCGAGCTCGCCGTGCGCACGCTCCAGGACCGTGCCGAGACGGTGACCTGGAAGGCGGACCCGCCGGAGGGGCTCACGGTCAGCCCCGCGTCGGGCACGCTCGCCGTTCCCGCCGGTTCCACGGCGAGCACGGCGCTCGAGGTCGCCGCGACCGGGGGTGCGCAGGAGGGCTTCCGTACCGTCCCGGTGACCCTGCGCACCGCTTCGGGCAAGGAGCTGCCCCCGACGAAGCTGACCGTCACGGTCGCCGAGAAGGACAGCGTTCTGTGGAACCTCAACAACGACGGTGTCTCCGAGGACGACGCGAAGCCCGGCGCCAACTTCGACGGTGAGGGCTGGAGCTACTCCGCACCCGCCCTCGCGGCCGGCGGGGCCGTCCCCGGCAAGGCCGTCACCTCCGGCGACTTCACCTTCATGCTGCCCGGGACGGCCGCGGGTGAGCCCGACAACATCGAGGTCACGGGCGGCGGGCAGACCCTCGCCGTGAAGCCGGAGGACGGGGCGACCCGCCTGAGCCTGCTGGGCAGCGCCGCCGAGGGCGACACGCACGGCACGATGACCCTCACCTACACCGACGGCACGACCCAGCAGGCCGATCTCGGGTTCTCCGACTGGACGCTCGGCGGGGGCGGGGACAAGCCCGCCTACGGCAACACCGTCGCGGTCACCTCGGCCTACCGGGACACGCTCGGCGGCGGCAAGGACCTGGTCAACGCGTACCTCTTCGCCACCGCGCCCGTGTCCCTCGCCGACGGCAAGACCCTCGCGAGCATCACCTTGCCGAAGACCGCCGAAGGGGGTGTCCTGCACGTCTTCGCCGCGGCGACCGGCTGAGCGGCCGGCCGCACGGCGACGCGCGGGCCCGTGTGCACGACGGGCCCGCGCGGGACGCCCGCACGAGCCGAATAGGGGTGCCGAGGGGGTGAGCGGGGCGCCGAGCTGACAGACTGTCGGTCAGCAGAGTCGGTTCAGCAGTGTTCAGCTGAGTGCAAGCAACGCATCGATCACGGAGGCAGCGCGGTGTCGGACACGTCCAGCAGGTCGGATACGCCGGATTCGCGGACTCCGGCGCAGATCGAGGCGGACATCAAGCGCCGCCGCGAGACCCTGGCCGAGACGCTCGACGAGATCGGGGTGCGCGTGCACCCCAAGACGCTCGTCGGTGACGCGAAGGCCAAGGTCGCCGCCCAGGTCGACCACACGGTCGGCCGGGCCTACGTCGGTGCGAACCGGCTGGTGTCCGATGTGAAGGGCCGGCTCGTCACGGACGAGGGGGCGCCGCGCCTGGAGCGGATCGTGCCGGTGGCGCTGCTCGCGGTGGGCGTCGTCGGGCTCCTCACGGTGCGCTCGCGGCGCCGCAAGCGCTGACCCGTGGCGGGCGGCGCCGGCCGGGCCGGGTAAGTTCGTCGCCGTGAGCACCGAACACGACAAGCACAACCACGACGACAAGCTGCCCATCCGGATGCTGCACGACCGGGTGCTGGTGCGGCAGGACGCCTCCGAGGGCGAGCGGCGCAGCGGCGGCGGCATCCTGATCCCCGCGACGGCGGCGGTCGGCAAGAGGCTGGCCTGGGCGGAGGTCGTCGCGGTCGGGCAGAACGTGCGGACCGTGGAGCCCGGTGACCGGGTCCTGTACGACCCGGAGGAGCGGGCCGAGGTCGAGGTGCGCGGCGTCGCCTACGTGCTGATGCGCGAGCGCGACCTGCACGCGGTCGCCGCGGACCGTTTCGAGGGCTCCGAGGACTCCACGGGCCTGTACCTGTAGCACCCGTGCGAAGGGGCCGGTGACCGAGGTCACCGGCCCCTTCTGCCTGCCCTTTGCTACCGTGGTGGGAGCCCGACGAGACGCGCCGTACCGGGATCCGCAAAGACGACGCACCCCTGTTGAAACACCATTGACGGAGGTGCCGGGCATGGCCTGGATCCTGATCGTGATCGCCGGACTTCTCGAGGTCGGCTGGTCGATCGGCATGAAATTCACCGAGGGCTTCACCCGCCTGTGGCCGAGCGTCTTCACCGGCGCCGGCATCGTGGCCAGCATGGTGCTGCTCTCCTACGCGGCGAAGTCGCTGCCCATCGGTACCGCGTACGGCGTGTGGGTGGGGATCGGGGCCGCGGGCGCGGCGGTCGTGGGGATGCTGGTCCTCGGCGAGCCCGCGACGGCCGCCCGGATCTTCTTCATCGTTCTGCTGCTGGTGGCGATCGTCGGCCTGAAGGCGACGTCAGGTCACTGAGGACGCCCTCGCGCGGCCGGCCGGCCGGGGGTGCGCCCCGGCCGGTGTCGCCGCCACCGTCGCGGCCCCGGCCCGGTCCGGTGGTGGCGCCGGCCGTCGGGGCGGTCGGGGAGGGGCGGGTGCCGCTCTTCGAGGCGGACGGGCCGGGCGTGCGGGTGCCTGCGGAGGGCTTGGCGGTGCCGGCGGGGCCCTGGCTGTCGGCGGCGGGCGGTTCGGGCGGTTCCTCGGCGCCCTCCTCCAGTTCGAGGTCGAAGTCGTGCACGGGGGTGCCGGCCAGTGCCTTGCGGGTGAACTGGGCCCAGATCTGTGCGGGGAAGCCGCCGCCGTTGATCCGGGGCAGGCCCGCGGCCCCGTAGAGCGGGGTGTGCGCGGCGGTGTCCGGGTCCTGGCCCATGACGGCGACGACGGTCGCCAGGTCGGGCGTGTACCCGGCGAACCAGGCGGCGGTGTCCTCCTCGGCCGTGCCGGTCTTGCCGGCGGCGGGGCGGCCCGCGGCCTGTGCGGCGGTGCCGGTGCCGTCCTCGACGACGGACCGGAGCATCGCCGTGGTGGTGTCGGCGGATTCGCGGCTGACGACGCGGCTGCCCTTCGGTGCGGGCAGGGTGACGGACTCGCCGTCCTTGCTGAGGGCGGTGACGAGGGTGTAGTCGGTGTGCCGGCCGTGGCCGGCGAGCGTGGCGTAGGCGCCGGCCATGTCGAGGACGCTGGCGGTGGCGGGGCCGAGGGCGATGGACGGGGACGCGGTCAGGTCGGGGGTGTCGGCGGGCAGTCCGAGGTCGATCGCGGTCTGCCGGACGCGGCCGGGGCCGACGTCGACGGCCATCTGCGCGTAGACCGCGTTGACGGACTTGTCGGTGGCCTCGCGCACGGTGAGGGGCCCGTAGTCGACGGAGTCCTCGTTCTCGGGGGCGTAGTAGCCGCCGTCCCAGCCCTGGACGGGGCGCTGGTCGGTGCCGTCGTAGAGGGTGTTGGGGGTGATGACGCGGCCGTCCTGCGTCGTGGAGCCGTTCTCGACGGCGCTGGTGAAGACGAACGGCTTGAAGGTGGAGCCGACCTGGTAGTCGCGGCGGGTCGCGTTGTTGACGTACTGCTTCGTGTAGTCGATGCCGCCGTACAGGGCGAGGACCTTGCCGGTGCGCGGGTCGACGGCGGTGCCGCCCGCGCGGACGTTGCGGTCGGCGGCCCGGCTCTTCTTGTCGATCTTCGACATGAGCTGGTCGTCGACGGCGGCGACGAAGGCGTCCTGCTTGGCCCGCTGGAGCGTGGTCGTGATGCGGTACCCGCCGGTGGCGAGGGTGTCCTCGTCGAGGATCTTGCGGTCGACGATGTAGTCGCGGACGGCGTCGCGCAGGTAGCCGCGCTGTCCGGAGAGCCCCGCCTGGTTGTTGTGGGCCTCGTCGGGGGTGGGGAAGGTGGTCGCGGCGCGGGTGGCGGGGGTGAGCCACTTCTCCTTGACCATGCCGTCGAGGACGTAGTTCCAGCGGGCGACGGCGCGGCCCTTGTTCTCCGGGTGGGCGACGACGTCGTAGGCGCTGGGGGCGTTCAGGAGGGCGGCGAGGTAGGCGCCCTGGGCGGTCGTCAGGTCCTGGACGTCGACGCCGTAGTAGGCCTGGGCCGCGGCCTGGACGCCGTAGGCGTTGCGGCCGAAGTAGCTGGTGTTGAGGTAGCCCTCGAGGATCTCGTCCTTGGTGGCCTCGCGGTCCAGCTTGATGGAGATGAAGAACTCCTTCACCTTGCGCGAGACCGTCTGTTCCTGGCCTAGGTAGTAGTTCTTGACGTACTGCTGGGTGATCGTGGAGCCGGACTGCTTGCCCTTGCCGGTGACGGTGTTCCAGGCGGCGCGGAGCATGGCCTTGGGGTCGATCGCGGACTCGGAGTAGAAGTCGCGGTCCTCGGCGGCGAGCACGGCGTGCTGGACGGTCCTGGGGACCTGGGAGAGCGGGACGTTCTCGCGGTTCACGTCACCGTCGCGGGCGATGGGCGTGCCGTCGGCGTACAGGTAGACGTTGGACTGGGCGGTGGCCGCGGAGTTGGCGGCGGGGATGTCGACGAGGGCGTAGCCGAGGGCGAACAGGCCGATGAGGAGCAGGAGCAGGCCGAGGACGGTGCCGAGCAGCATGCGCCAGGTGGGGATCAGCCGCCGCCAGCCGGTGCGCCGCGGCCGCCCGGTCTTTCCCGCCGTGCCGTTCCGGTCGCTGTTCTGGCTGTGCTCGCCCGGCGGTTCGGGTGTCCGGTGCGGCTCGTCGCTGCTCATGCCCTGTGGAACTCCTGATTCGCGTCGAACGTCACGTTCGCCTCGTATGACACATAAGCCTCCTACATCACCCTCGAAATGAGGGCATCCCGCCGAAAAAGGGGTGGATGGCGTCGCCCGCCCTGAGTAAGCTCCTGCGCTTCGGCCGGAATCGGGGAGGCGGGTGTGGGAACAGCACGGCTGTACGGTGCCGTGGCCGCGAGTGCGTTCCGGCGGTACGCGACCTACCGGCGGGCCACCCTCGCCGGTGTCTTCACCAACTCGGTGTTCGGCCTGATCATCGCCTGCACCTACGTCGCGCTGTGGGACGAGCGGCCGCACCTCGGCGGGTACGACCAGGCGCAGGCGCTCACCTTCGTGTGGGTCGGGCAGGCCCTGTACGCCGTGATGATGCTCGGCATCCCGTCCGGGTTCGAGGCCGAGCTCGCCGAGCGGATCCGCAGCGGGGACGTCGCCGTCGACCTGTACCGGCCCGTCGACCTGCAAGGCTGGTGGCTCGCCCAGGACATGGGGCGGGCCTGCTTCCAGCTGCTCGGGCGCGGCGCGGTGCCGATGGCCGTCGGCGCGCTCGCCTTCCGGCTCGCGCTGCCGGTGAGCCCCGCGCGCTGGCTGGGCTTCCTCGTCTCGGTCCTGCTCGGACTCCTGGTCAGCTTCGCGCTGCGGTACCTCGTCGCACTGTCCGCGTTCTGGCTCCTCGAAGGCGGCGGCGTCGCCCAGATGTACGGGATCAGCGCCACGTTCTTCTGCGGGATGCTGCTGCCGCTGAACGCGTTCCCGGGCGCGTTCGGCGACGTGGCCCGCGCGCTGCCGTTCTCGGCGCTGCTCCAGGTGCCCGCCGACGTCCTGATGGGCACGGCCCGGGGCGGCGGCGCGGCAGCGGGCCTGCTGTTCCAGGCGGCATGGGCGGCCGTGCTGCTCGGCGCCGGACGGCTGCTCGGGACCGTGGCGACGCGCCGGGTGGTGGTGCAGGGTGGCTGACCGCGGCGGGACGGGTGGGACGGGCGGGACGGGCGGCACGGGCGGTGTCGGCGGCGTACGGGCCTTCGGCATGATCAGCGCGATGTGGATCCGCTCCACGCTGACCTACCGGGCGTCGTTCGCGATGACGCTGCTCGGCAACTGCGCCTTCACCGGGCTGGAGTTCGTCGGCATCCTCCTGATGTTCTCCCAGGTCGACCGGCTCGGCGGCTACGGCCTCGCCGAGATCGCCTTCCTCTACGGCACCGCGGGCTCCGCCTTCGGACTCGCCGACCTGTGCGCGGGCTCGCTGGGCCGCCTCGGCACACGGGTGCGGGACGGGACGCTCGACGCGTTCCTCGTGCGGCCCGCGCCGGTCCTCGCCCAGCTCGCCGCCGACCGGTTCGCACTGCGCCGGCTCGGCCGGCTCGTGCAGGGGCTCGCCGTCCTCGGCTGGTCGGTGACCGCCCTCGACATCGCGTGGACACCGGTGAAGGTGCTGCTCGTGCCGGTGCTCCTGGTCAGCGGGGCGGTGATCTTCGTGGCGGTGTTCCTCGCGGGCGCCGCGTTCCAGATCGTCGCGCAGGACGCCGCCGAGGTGCAGAACGCCGCGACGTTCGGCGGCAACGCGATGCTCCAGTACCCGCCGACCGTCTTCGGCGACACCCTGCTGCGCGGCGTCACCTTCGTCCTGCCCCTCGCCTTCGTCAACTGGCTGCCCGCGCTCTACATCCTGGGCCGCCCCTATCCGCTGGACCTGCCGCGCGCCGTCGCGTTCGCGCCGCCGCTGGTCGCCGCCGGCTGCCTGGCCGCCGGCCACCTCGCGTGGCGGGCGGCGCTGCGCACCTACCGAAGTACGGGGAGTTGAGAGCGAACCATGGACGACGAGACGTTCATCGAGGTGGACGGCGTCGAGAAGGTCTTCGACGTGCGGCGCCGGGCCGGACTGCTGCGGCGCGAGCGGCACCGGGTGCGGGCCGTGGACGCCCTGGGCTTCACGGTGCCGCGCGGCGAGATGGTCGGCTACATCGGGCCGAACGGGGCCGGGAAGTCCACCACCATCAAGATGCTGACCGGCATCCTCACCCCGAGCGCCGGACGGATCCGCGTCGCGGGCATCGAACCCGCCCGCGAACGCTCCCGGCTCGCCCACCGGATCGGGGTCGTCTTCGGCCAGCGCACCACCCTGTGGTGGGACCTGCCGCTCATCGACTCGTACCGGCTCATGCGCCGCATGTACCGGATCGAGGACCGCAGGTACGCGGAGAACCTCGACCGGTGCGTCGAACTCCTCGAACTGGGCGGGCTGTTGGAGACACCCGTGCGGCAGCTGTCGCTGGGGCAGCGGATGCGCGGGGACATCGCGGCGGCCCTGCTGCACGACCCCGAGGTCCTCTACCTGGACGAGCCGACGATCGGCCTCGACGTGGTGTCCAAGGTCAAGGTGCGCGGATTCCTGAGGGACCTGAACGCCGAACGCGGCACCACGGTGCTGCTCACCACGCACGACCTGACCGACATCGAGCAGCTGTGCCGCCGCGTGATGGTCATCGACCACGGGCGGCTCATGTACGACGGGGAGCTCTCGGGCCTGCACGCGGTGGCCGGCGGGGCGGCCGCGGAGCGGACCCTGGTCGTCGACCTCGAACGCGAACTGCCGCCGCTGGAGGTCGAGTCGGCGCGGGTCGTGAAGGTGCAGGGAGCACGGCAGTGGCTGGCCTTCCCGGCGGGTCAGTCGGCGGCGCCGCTGGTCGCGCGGATCGCCGAGCGGTACCCGCTGGCCGACCTCTCGGTGCGGGAACCCGACATCGAGAGCGTGATCGCACGGATGTACGCGAGGGACGCCTCCCTCGCCACCTGACGGCCGTACGCTGACAGCCATGACCGACGATGCATCGCGCCGCCCCGACCCGGCGGACCGTCCCGACTCGGCGGATCGTCCCGATCCGGCGGATCGCTCTGATTCGGCGGGCCGTTCTGATTCGGCGGATCGCTCTGGTTCGGCTGGCCGTTCCGATCCGGCGGGCCGTTCCGAACTGCGCGCCTCCGACGCCGACCGCGAGCAGGTCGCCGAGCAGCTCCGGGAGGCGCTCGCCGAAGGGCGCCTCGACATGACGGAGTTCGAGGAGCGGCTCGAGGCGACATACGCGGCGCGCACCTACGGGGACCTGGCGCCCCTCACCCGGGACCTGCCGGCCGCGGGCAGCGCGGCGCCCGTGAACCTGGTGAAGCAGCCCGTCGCCGAGGGCGAGATCGACTGGTCGCAGCGGATCGGCGGGGAGCCGACCTCGACCGGGGGCTTCGCGATCTGGAGCGGGTTCGGCCGCAAGGGGCGGTGGACCGTGGGGGAGCGGTTCACGGCGTTCGTGCTGTGGGGCGGCGGCGAGATCGACCTGCGCGAGGCGCACTTCGCGTCCCGGGAGGTCGAGATCCGCCTCTTCACGATCATGGGCGGGATCAATGTGAAGGTGCCGCCGGAGCTCGACGTCACGGTCAAGGGCTTCGGCATCATGGGCGGCGTCGACGACCGGGCCACCGGCGCGGGGACGCCGGGCTCGCCGCGGGTCGTCGTCCGCGGGTTCGCCCTGATGGGCGGGGTCGGCGTCGAACGGAAGCTGCCCCGGGCGGAACGCCTGCGGATCAAGGACGAGCGGCGGCGCGAGAAGCTGGAGCGGAGGGACGAGCGGCGGCGGGAGCTCGAGGAGCGGCGGGAGCGGCACGGGCGGTTGCACGAGGAGCGGCTGGAGCGGCACCGAGAGCGTCTCGAGGACCGGCTCGACCGGCTCGACCGGCATCATCATCGGCGTCGTCGGTACGGCGACGACGAGGACTGAGCGGGTGGGCCGTGCCCGGCCTCCTCGCCGCCGCACGCGTGCGCCCGGGGTCGCGAACACCCGGCCGTGCCCGAACTCAGGCGCTGGGCGCTCCCGGTGATCGCGAACGCCCGGCTCCGGCCGTGCCCGAACTCAGGCGCTGGGCGGGCCCGGTGATCGCGAACACGCAGGCCTGCCGGGGGCACGCGCTTGAACGCTCCGCTGCGCTGTAGCGAGCCCCCACTCCCACCATCCCGCCCCCTCCGGGGGCGTTCGGCCCGGC
>NZ_WWIA01000688.1 GCF_009870065.1 Streptomyces sp. SID5785
CATGGCGCGGCTCTCGGGTCAGAACCCCAGCGCCGCACTCCCGGAGAGCGCGGCGCGCAGCGTGCACCCGTTGGCGTACGTGGCCGACCAGGTGACCCGGCGCCCCTCCCACACCCCGGCCGCGGAGAGGGTGACCGGGGCCCACTCCTTCGTGCAGAAGCCGTCCGACACCGGGCGCGCGAGTTCGCCGAATCTGCCGCCCACGGAGGCCAGTTCGGCGCAGGCGCGCGAGGCGTCCGGGTGGGTGCCACCGGGGCGCGGCGCACACGTGAGCGTGGCCGCCCGCTCGACGGTGGCGGACGCGGCGTCGTCTCCCCTGCCGACCGCGAGCACGAGGTCGGACGGGGCGTAGAGCGCCCTCGTCCCGGCCTGGGCCGCCGGGGCCCCGGACCGCGCTTCGGCCGTCGCACCGACGGTCAGGCCGGCCAGCGCGCAGAACGTGGCGGTGACGGCGGTGACCGTGCTCCTGAGTGCGTGACGCATGGAGGTGTCCTCTCCTCGGCTCCCCCGGGATCTCCGGGGGAGGGCTGGTGTGAACGACGTGGGTGGTCGTCGCGGTGAGGAGTGTTGTCCGCGCGGGGTGTGCGTGCCAGTCGTCCGGTCGGTAATCGGACGCCACCGTTCGCTGAACGGTGAACCACCGGGCGAACACGGTCGCCAGAGCGGGCGTGACACCGGCGCGGGCACACCCGGGACAGGAACGCGGACGCATCGTTCAACCCGCGACGACCCCATGACCTGGGCCGATGACCGTCCGGTTCTCAAACACCCGCCGCGGGAGCCCCCACAAACGGCCTGAATGTGTGCCTGGAGCGGCGGCGTCGACAGGGCACGTGGCACAGGTGCGCCCATGGACCGTTCACAGCGGAGCGTGGCCGGAAACCGCGTATCGCCTCACACCTGTGCACACGGCGCACCCCACCGTCGTTCTCCGTATCTGACCTGCGGCGACGTCTTCCCCTGTGCGCACGTGTCACTGAGAATGACCCCGAGACGAGAAGCCGATCTATGGGGGGTGCGCCGCGGCATGTCCGAAAACGACCTGGACAACACGTCCGATGCGCAGTTGACGTCATTTCTGCACCGGTCCGAGGGTGCGCAGGAGCGGGCGGACGCGGGCCGGGGCACGGACGCGGGCATGGACACGGACACGGCGCTCGAGGAGCTGTACCGCAGGCACCGGCCGGCGGTCGTGGCGTACGCACGGTTGTGCTGCCGCGACCCGCACACCGCGGAGGACCTGGCGTCCGAGGCCTTCGCCCGCACGCTCCAGGCCGTGCAGGGCGGCGAGGGCCCGAAGGACGCGTGGCGGCCGTACCTGCTCACCGTGGTGCGCCGCACGGCGGCGCAGTGGGCCGCGACGGCACGCAGGACGGAGCTGTCACCGGACTTCGAGCAGTGGGTCCGCACGGCCGGCACGGACGCCGCCGACCCGGACGGCGACGGAGAGGGGTCGGTGCTCGCGCACGAGGACGCCTCGCTCGTGCGCCAGGGGTTCCGCGCGCTGCCCGAACGCTGGCGCGCCGTCCTGTGGCACACCGTGGTGGAGAACGAGTCCGCCGGGCAGGTCGGCAGGATGCTCGGGCTCAGCGCCAGCGGGGTCACCTCCCTGGCGGCGCGGGCCCGCGAAGGCCTGCGCGAGGCCTATCTGACGGCTCATCTGGAAGGGGCCGACGAGGAGTGCCGGCGTTACGCGGCGCTCCTCGGTTCGCGCGTGCGCCGCACCGGGCGCAATCAGAGCCGCGAGCTGGAGCGCCACCTGGACGGCTGCGCGCGCTGTCGCAGGTCGCTGCTCGAACTGACCGAGCTGAGCGAGCGGATGCGCTCCGCGCTGCCCGTGGCCCTGCTGCTGTGGGGAAGCTCGGGCTATCTCGCGGCCCGGTGGGCGGCCGGTGCGGACGCCGCCGGACAGCCGGGGCCGTCCGGCGGCGGGCCCGACGGTCGGCCGCCGTCCGAGGGCTCCTCCGGGACGACGGCGCAGGGCGGTCCCGGGCACACGCTGCTGTCCCGTGCGGGCGCGCACCCGGTCGGGGTGGGCGTGGCCGGCGTCGCGGTCGCGGCCCTGATCGCGTCCGGTGTCTTCATGGTCCCGGACGGCGGTACGGAGCGTGCCGCGCCCCGCAGTGCACCGGCCGCGCCGAGTTCCGCGCCCGCGGTGACCGCGACGGTGACGGAGTCGGCGTCGCCCTCCCCGTCGCAGAGCGACGCGCCGTCGCGGAGGCCGTCGGCGTCGGGACCGGCGAAGCCGTCCGCGTCCGCCTCGCCGACGTGGCAGCCCGCGTCCGCGCTCGACACGACGCTGCGGATCGCGGCCACGGACCGCTGTATGGAACCGGCGGACGACGGTCTGCGGGAAGCGGCGTGCACCGGCGCGGCCGGCCAGCAGTGGGAGCTCTCGTGGGACGTCGGCGACGACGGCGAGCGCACCGGCACCCTCCACGTGCGCAACCACGCGAGCGACTCGTGCCTGGCCTTCTCCGGCCGCGACGAGGACGGCGCGCCGGTCACGTCGCAGCCGTGCAGGAAGGACGCCTCGCACCAGAGCTGGAAGGCCGCGAACAACGGGGACGAGCACAAGCTGACCCTCATCGACGCGGTGTCCGGGCACTATCTGGGGCTGAACGACTGGTGGCCCGCGGGCCGGAACGAAGCGCACGACGACGCGATCGGCACGACACCGAACTACTACGGCACGCAGTCCCTGCGGCTGCTCTACAAGGGCACGCTGGCCTGATCCCGGGACACCGGGGCGCGCCGGGACACGTCGGCGCGGGTCC
>NZ_WWIA01000689.1 GCF_009870065.1 Streptomyces sp. SID5785
CCCGTGTGGGAGCACGACCTCGACAAGGGGCTCAGGCTGCTCCGGCTCGCCGTCGAGACCCACGCGATCACCAGTCACCACGCGCTGCCGCTGCTCCTGCGCCGGCCCGGCGGACTCGTCGTCGAGGTCACCGACGGCACCGCCGAGTACAACGGCGCGCACTACCGCAACTCGTTCTTCTACGACCTGGCGAAGACGTCCGTGCTGCGCATGGCCTTCGCCCTCGGTCACGAGCTCGGCCCGCGCGGCGCCACGGCCCTCGCACTCACGCCCGGCTGGATGCGCTCCGAGATGATGCTCGACGCGTTCGGCGTCACGGAGGAGACCTGGCGCGAGGCGCTCACGGCCCAGCCGCACTTCGCGATCTCCGAGACCCCGCGCTACGTGGGGCGGGCGGTCGCCGCGCTCGCCGCCGACCCCGACGTCTCCCGGTTCAACGGCACCTCACAGTCCAGCGGGGGCCTGGCCGGCGTGTACGGCTACACGGACCTCGACGGCAGCAGGCCCGACGCCTGGCGCTACCTCGTCGAGGTCCAGGACCCCGGAAGGGCGGCCGACGTCACCGGCTACCGGTAGCGGCCGGCGCCCGGCGGCACCGTCAGATCCCGCCGTCGGGGTCGTCGAGATGCGCGGGCCAGACGGCCGAGCCGCCGCCGCGCCACTCGATGAAGTCCGGATCGTGCAGCGGCGCGTCCTCGAGACCGGCGCGGCGCAGGAACTCCACCACGTCCGCGAGCGAGGTCGCGAGTCCCGCGTCCTCGCCGCGGATGAAGACCCGCCGCCCGCCGGGCTGGGAGGCGTGCACGACAACTGAGGGGTATCCGTCGAGTCCGTCCATGCCCCCAGCTTGGTCGCCCGGCGGACCCCGCGCACCCGGTACGGCGGGATCAGCACGTCCGGCGCACGTGCCCCTTCTCTCCCGCCGGTCGCAGATCCCGGTCGCGCAGGACCACCGACAGCGTCCCGGCCCAGCGGGCACAGGCCCGCTCCAGGTCCTGCGCCCGGTACTCGACGACGAAGACCCGGTCGTCGTACGCCTCGGCGTAGGCGCCGCACTCGTCGTAGCGCGCGCACTCCTCGGACACGGCGAAGTCGAAGCCGACCCGGCGGCGCTCGGGGAGCAGCTCGGCGGTGTTCTTCTGCCCCATGGCGAGCCCCGCGGCATGCGCGCGGGCCGTCAGGAGCTTCGCGAAGGCGACGGCGTCGGCCGCGCGCAGCAGGCCCTTCGCGCGGGTGTACGAGTCCAGGTTGTCGGCCTCGACGGCACGGAAGCCGGACGCGGCGCAGCCGTCGATCCACCGGCCGACGGTCCGTGCGAGCGCCGTCCGTTTCGCCGCGGTCGAGATGTCGAAGAGGGCCTCGTCCCAGTCCTCGTCGATGACGAGCTCACCGTCCGCGTCGCGCAGCAGCAGCTCGGGATGCTCGCGCTGCCACCACCGCGTCGCGTCCGGCTGGGCCTGGAACGCGTTGACGTAGCAGATGCCGTAGGTCCCCGGCGCGGGCTCGGCGGTGCGGTCGCGGGCCACGACCCGGACGCCGTCGGCAGGCGGGTACGCGCCGCCGAGCTGGTAGTCGAACGCCGCCCCGGCCTCGGGCCGCAGCACCTGCGGCGCCGAACCGGCGGGATCCGTGGCGCCGGAGGATGAGGGGGATGCCGGGGACGCGGCGGAGCAGCCGGTCAGCAGGGCCGCGGCGAGCGCGGGGGCGAGGGCGCGCCCCAGGGCACGGCGCAGGCGGGCGGGGGCCGGGGCGAAGATCACCGGACCACCCTAAGGTGTCGTGCGTCACCGCCGGGCGCCGCGGGAACAAGGCCGACCTTTCGCACGTTGAACCCACCGTGGGCACGGATGGAACAGTGTCCCCGGGCCTCATCTCCATTGCCCGCAGGGAAGATCGTTCGGCTGAAGCCCTGCGGAGCCCCCGCCGCGAGGCGACCGCCATCCGTGTCCACGTCAGAGCCGCCCCGGCCGTGGTCCCCCGTCACGGCCGGGGCTTTCCCCTGTCCGGCCGGAGATCCTCCGCGCGGCCGCCCGCGCGACTAGAGTCCGATGGCATGGGCCTCCTCGCACCTGACACCAAGCACCGGCTCGTCACCACGTTCCAGCGCCGGGTCGCCAATCCCCTCAACCGCAGGCTCCCCGGCCAGGTCCTGGTGGAGACGACGGGCCGCACGTCCGGGCTGCCGCGGCAGACCCCGGTGGGCGGGCGGCGCATCGGGGACTCGTTCTGGTTCGTGTCCGAGTTCGGGCCGAAGGCCCAGTACGTGCGGAACATCCAGGCCGAGCCGCGGGTGCGGGTGCGGCTGCGCGGCCGCTGGTACGAGGGCACCGCCCATCTGCTCCCCGACGACGACGCGCGGGCCCGGCTGCGGTCCCTGCCCCGGATGAACAGTTCGGCGGTGCGCGCCTTCGGCATCGACCTGCTCACGATCCGGGTCGACCTGGACTGACCGGTTCCCCGTCCGGGGGTGCGCCCTGGCATGATCGGGGGCATGGCAGAACGTGTGATCGCCGCGTGTGACGGGGCGTCGAAGGGAAACCCCGGGCCCGCCGGCTGGGCCTGGGTCGTCGCCGACGGGGACGAGAAGCCCGTCCAGTGGGAGGCCGGCGCGCTCGGCACCGCGACCAACAACGTCGCGGAACTCACTGCGCTGGAGCGGCTGTTGACGACCGTCGACCCGGCGGTCCCGCTCGAGGTCAGGATGGACTCGCAGTACGCGATGAAGGCCGTCACGACCTGGCTGCCCGGCTGGAAGCGCAAGGGCTGGAAGACGGCCGCGGGCAAGCCGGTGGCCAACCAGGAGCTCGTCGCGCGCATCGACGCGCTGCTCGAGGGCCGCGCCGTCGAGTTCCGGTACGTCCCGGCGCACCAGGTCGACGGCGACCCGCTCAACGACTTCGCCGACCGGGCGGCCAGCCGGGCGGCCGTCGAGCAGGAGGCCGCGGGCAGTGCCCTCGGCTCCCCGGAGCCGCCGCCCTCGTCGCCGTCGGCCGCGCCGGCGCGGGCCCGGTCGGGC
>NZ_WWIA01000690.1 GCF_009870065.1 Streptomyces sp. SID5785
TCCGGGTCCACGCCCAGTTCGTGCGAGGAGTCGTGGAGGATCTCCTCCATCGTGATGATCAGTTTCTCGCCCGCTTTGTTGATGACGGTCCACGTGCCCTCGTCGTCGCCGCTGCCCTCCTTCAGAGTGCACGGCGGGGACATCCAGTTGAGGGGCTTGTAGGCCCGGTCGTCCGCGTGGATGGAGACACTGCCGTCCGCCTTCACGAGGATCAGACGGGGGGCCGACGGGAGATGGGCGGTGAGCCGGCCCGCGTAGTCCACGGAGCAACGGGCGATGACAAGACGCATGGTCGGCAACGCTACTCGACCCGGACGGGTCCGCGCACTTCGCCCACCGAGGCCCGCCCCGGGCAGCCGTGACCCCTCCCCGCCGCTCCACCGGTCCAACCCTTTTGTTCCGGTAGCCCCCTGTTCGGTCGTGGCCGGTTGTGTACGAACCGTACGCGCTACGCCCTGTTGTCGTCCGGTTGCGTTGCTTACCGTAGAAGCAGGAGGTCGCGACGCGTACACGCTGCGTGCACGCAAGGCCGTGCGTGCCGTGGGCTCCTGGCCTGTCCGTCAACCCCCGCGGCCTCGCGGGGGTGTGAGAGGAGAACCCATGTCGCTCGACGTCTCACCGGCCCTGTTGGAACAGGCCGAGCGAGGCGAGGTCGACGAAGCCGACTTCGTCGACTGCGTCCGGACCTCCCTGCCTTACGCGTGGGAGATGATCAGCTCCCTGGTGGCCCAGTTGAAGGTCGACGGCGGACCCTTCGCCGACAACCAGACGCCGCCGCCGGACGAGCAGGCACGGGGCCAGCTGCTGCGCGCGCTCGCGAGCGACGCGATACGCGGCGCCCTGCAGCGGCACTTCGGGGTGCGGCTCGCGTTCCAGAACTGCCACCGGGTCGCGGTCTTCCCGCAGGACCCGGGGGTGGACGAGACGCTCGCCCGCTTCACCTCGGCCCGTAACCAGCTGCTCAACCAGTCGCCCGAGCTGCGCGACTGCTGACGGCGCCGAGCCGGCTTCGTTTGCCGCCCCGTACGCGGGAGGTGCATCTGTACCGGGCGGCAAACACCCGCACGCCGTCGGCCCGCCCCGAGGGACCCTCCGGCCGGTCAGCCGAGCTGTACCAGGACCTCGGCTCCCAGGCGCCGTACGTTCTCCTCCGTCGCCGCGAGATCGCCGGAGCCCTCGACCAGCAGCGCGAAGCGGCTGATGCCCGTCCGCTCGGACGTGGCGGCCAGCCGGTCCGCGCACACCTGCGGGGTGCCCACGGGGTGCAGCCCGCACAGCAGCTCCGTGTACGCGTGCGGGTCGCGCATCGCGCGGGCCCGGCCGTCCACCGTCACATGCGCGTCCAGGCCCTGCTTCAGCCAGCCCGGCATCGCCTTCAGGAGCGTCTCGGCGGCCTCGGTGGGGCCGTCGCCGATCTGGGCCACCCCGGCGGCCACATGGGGCGCGTCGAGGATCTCCTCGGGCGCGCGCCCGGCCTCGCGCGCGCAGCGCCGCCACAGGGCGACCATCTCCGCCTTCTCGGCGTCCCCGATGTGCATGCCGAGCAGCATCGGCAGTCCGCGCTCGGCGGCCAGCCGCACGCTCCGGGGCGACGTGCACGCCACGACGACCTCCGGCCCGTCGGGCGTCGTCCCCTCGATCGCCTCCGCGGGGCGCGGCACGACGGCGACCTCGCGGAAGTCGAACCGCTCGCTGTCGCCCGCCACATGGGACCCGCCCAGCCAGCGCAGCAGCAGGTCGAGCGACTCGGGGAAGCCCGACTCGTACGCCTCGAGGCCCGCGCCGAACACCTCCAGGTCCACCCAGGGGCCGCCGCGCCCCACGCCCAGCGAGAACCGCCCGCCGGAGGTCAGGTGCAGCAGCGCCGCCTGCTCGCCCAGGGCGACCGGATGCGCCGTCGGCAGCACGCTCACCGCGGTGCCGACGCGCAGCGTCCGGGTGCGGCCGAGCAGCAGCGCGGCCAGCGTGATCGCCGAGGGACACGTCCCGTACGGCACGAAGTGGTGCTCCGCGAGCCACACGGAGTCCAGGCCTGCCTCCTCCGCCACCTCGGCCGACCGCACCGCACGGTGCAGGGCCTCCCCCTGTCCCTGGCCCGGGAACTGGGCGGCCAGTACAAACGTTCCTACGCGCATCGCACTCCTGCCTTCCTTGGCGCCGACGCGGGCACTCCCCCTGAAGGCAATAACGGGTGGCAAGTGCCAAGGACACGGCTGGGCGGGAAGATTGACAGATTTTCCCAAGACCCGCCGATCACCGCACGGGTGACGACCGTCGGGTACCCCGCTCCCGTCGGGCTACGCTGGACGGGACCCCTTCCTGCACCCCCACCCGTGAGGTGAGCCGTGTCCCCGCGTCGTAACCGCCCCAAGGCCGGCGGATCGTCCCGCAGCAGTGAGGACGAGGGGAGGCGGTACGGCGGCGCCCAGTCCACCGAGAGCTGGCAGGGCGAGGAGTGGAGCGTGCGGCACGTCGCCGGCGCCAGCGCGGCCGGCAAGACGTACCGCTGCCCCGGCTGCGACCAGGAGATCGGGTCCGGCGTCGCGCACGTCGTGGCCTGGTCCGAGTACGGGGGAGTGGACGACCGCCGGCACTGGCACAAGGCGTGCTGGAACGCGAAGGACCGCCGCACCACGAAGGTGCAGCGGTCCAGGAACGCGCCGCGCCACTAGGCGGCGGTCGGCGTGCGGCGGTCGCGGTCTCAGACGTCGCGGTTGTTGAGTGCCAGGAACGCGCCGCCGAGCGCCACGGCGGTCACGCCGAGCAGGAACCACAGCGGATCCCAGCCGGTCGGGCCGCTGCCGCCGGTGACCGAGTCGCCGTAGAGCACCGCGAGCTGGCTGGGCACCGAGTACTCGAACAGGGCCTGCTGCACGTCCTTGAGCGACTCCGCGAACATGAACATCGCGAGGACCAGCGGCAGCAGCACCAGGCCGATCATGATCGTGATCGCGCCGGCCGAGTGCCGCACCAGCGTGCCGACCGCGAGGCCGAGCAGCCCGAGCAGCGCCACGAACAGGCCGACGCCCACGGTCGCCTTGAACCACATCGAACCGCCCGGCGAGTCCGCGCCCACGATGCCGACCTGGAGCGCGCCGACGAGCGCGGCGATCACCGTGGTCAGCACGAAGACGAGCGCGAAGAAGACGAGGGCCTTCGCCGCGAGGACCCGGCTGCGGCTCGAGCAGGCCGTCATCGTCGTCCGGATCATGCCCGTGCCGTACTCCGACGCGATGGTCAGCACGCCCAGCGTCATGACGCAGATGCTGCCGAGCAGGACCCCGAAGAAGCCGAGGCTGAGCACCTCGTCCCCCTGCGGCTTCACGTCGTCGGCGGCGGCGACCACGGCGGCCGAGGCGAGCCCGAGGCCGACCATCAGGAAGATCATCACGCCGAGCGTCCACATCGTGGAGCGCACCGAGCGGATCTTCGTCCACTCGGACAGGAGCGCGTCCCCGAGGTTCGCCCGGCGCATCGGGATCGGCGAGGCGTACGAGGCACCGGCCTGCTGCCAGTCGGGCGTCGCCGGGGGCTGCTGCTGCGGGGCGGCATAGGGCGGGGGCGGCGTGCTCATCGGGCGTCCTTGTCCATGATCGGGGCGGCGGCGGGCGGCTGCGGCGCGGCCTGGGGCGGCGGGGGCTGCACCGGCGGCGCGGCCGCGTACGGGTTCTGGTCCACGGCCTGCGGGGCCGCCGCCTGCGGGGCCGCCGCCTGCGGGGCTGCCGCCTGCGGGGGCTGCGGGGCCGGGCCCTGGGGCGGCGGCGGGGCGTACCAGCCCGGCTGGCCCTGACCCGGTACCGGCATCTGCTGCGGCGCCGTCGCCCCCGGCGGCAGCGGCTGCTGGAGACCCGCGCGCTGGTCGGCGGTGGAGCGGTAGTCCACGGCGCCCTGCGTCATGCGCATGTACGCCTCCTCGAGCGAGGCCTGATGCGGTGACAGCTCCCAGAGCCGGACGTCGGCCTCGTGCGCCACGTCGCTGATCCGCGGCAGCGGCAGACCGGTGACGCGCAGCCCGCCGTCCTGCTCCGGCAGCACCTGGCCGCCGGCCTCGGCCAGCGCGGAGGCGAGCTTCTCGCGCTGCTGCGGCTCGGTGTCGGGGGTGCGGACCCGGGCGAAACCCGCGGAGTTGTGCGCGATGAAGTCCCTGACGCTCATGTCGGCGAGCAGCTGCCCGCGGCCGATCACGATCAGGTGCTCGGCGGTCAGTGCCATCTCGCTCATCAGGTGCGAGGAGACGAAGACCGTACGGCCCTCGGCGGCGAGCTGCTTCATCAGGTTCCTGACCCAGAGGATGCCCTCCGGGTCCAGACCGTTGACCGGTTCGTCGAAGAGCAGCACCTGCGGGTCGCCGAGCAGTGCGGCCGCGATGCCGAGCCGCTGCCCCATGCCCAGCGAGAACCCCTTGGAACGGCGGCTCGCGACGTCCTGGAGGCCGACGACGCCGAGCACCTCGTCGACCCGGCGGGCCGGGATGCCGGCGAGCTGGGCGAGGCACAGCAGGTGACTGCGGGCGGCCCGGCCGCCGTGCATCGCCTTCGCGTCGAGCAGCGCGCCGACCTGGCGCGGCGCGTTCGGCAGCTTGTTGTAGGGGTGGCCGCCGATGGTGACGTGCCCCGAGCTGGGCTGGTCGAGGCCCAGGATCATGCGCATCGTCGTCGACTTGCCCGAGCCGTTGGGGCCGAGGAAGCCCGTGACGGTCCCCGGACGCACCTGGAAGGAAAGGTTGTACACGGCCGTCTTCGCGCCGTAGCGCTTCGTCAGGCCGACTGCCTCGATCATTCTCCGCACCCATCGGAAGTTCTGAAAGGTTCAGGACGTCGGGGCACACGCCCCCGTAAGGGTTAGGAGGGTAGCCGAGCGCTGACGGTTCCGGCCAAGAGAGAGTAAAGGCGTGAGCGGTGCGGGGCCGCCGTCACCGGGGCGGCAGCACCCGGCCCTCGGCGGCGA
>NZ_WWIA01000691.1 GCF_009870065.1 Streptomyces sp. SID5785
TGTCCCAGTGCACCACCTTGCCGGAGGAGAGGATCCAGAGGTCGGCGCCGGACGCCGCGCACCAGGCGCCCTCCGTGGGGCCGCCGCCCCCGGCCTCGCTCTCCACGGCCGGGGGATCGGGAAGGCGTCGCCAGGACTCTCCCTCCCGGCGGAACACGGCGAGCTGCCCGCTCTGCGCCACCCTCTGCGCCAGCCACAGCGAGCCGGAAGCACCCGGGGCCAGCCCCCAGGCCGATCCCCGGCCGCCCCCGACGAGGTCGCCGGGCAGTGCGGGCTCCCGCCAGCGTGTCCCGTCCCAGTGCTCGAGGAACGGAGCTGCGGACTCGATGCCCCGCGTCCCCAGCAGCCACACGTCGTCCCGGGACGTGACGGCGAGCGCGTGGTATCCGGCTCCGTCACGGGCCGAGAGATGGGAGTAGCGCCAACCGCCGGCGGTGGATCGCGCCGCCGCGCTGTCCGCGGCGGGCGGTGCCTCACCGAGACGCGCCGCGTCGGAGGCGGACGGGGCGGGCGAGGACCTCTTCCTCGCCTTGGCGTCCGATGCGTTCGACGCGTCGGATCCGGCACACCCGGCCAACGCCGACAGACCGGCGGCGGCGGTCAGACCCAGGAGCGTGCGGCGGGCAGGCAGAAACGCAGACATGCCCCACGACTTTAGTCCGGCTCCTCGTCACGCCGACACCCCGGTCCACGGCGGCAGGCCTTTCCGGCTCAGGCCCCCGCCGGTGAACGCTCACGTAGGGTCCGCGTATGACGACGCGTAGAACGATGTGCAGGTCGAGACGGCGGCGACGTATATCGGGAAGACCGCCGCTGCGTCTGGCGGCGTGCACCGCGGTGGCCGGTCTTCTCCTCGCTGCGACTGGATGCGGAACCGGCGGGCAGGACAAGCCCGGTGACGCCATGTCACCCAAGGCGCACACGTACCTCGCGAAGGCGCTGGACATCATGGAGAAGCATGCGCTGCTCCGTGACCGGGTGGACTGGGACCGCCTCAAGGACAAGGCGTTCGCCCAGGCGAGAGGTGCGCAGCGGCCCGAGGACACGTACCGGGCGATCCGGTCGGCGCTGTCGGCGCTGGGGGACGCGCACAGTACGTTCTGGGACCCGGACCAGGCCGAGCAGGGAACGACGGGCGCAGCGTCCTCGTTCGACGGCCTGGAGGCCCGGTCGTTGAAGGGCGGCATCGGATACGTGTCCCTGCCCGGAGTGAACGGTTCGCAGAAGACGTACGACGCCTACACGCGGCGAGGGCGCGACGCGGTGGAGCACGCGAACACGGCCGGGACCTGTGGCTGGGTCGTGGACCTCAGGCAGGAGACAGGGGGCGGCATGTGGCCCGTGCTCGCGGTGGCCGGGCCGATCCTGGGCGACGGCACGGTGGGCATGTTCGTCGACGCGGACGGCAAGAAGATCCCCTGGACCGTGGAGAAGGGCGTCCCTCACCTCGCCGGAAAGCCGCAGGCAGGAGGCGACGCACCCGAGCTCGGCGGCGGCAGGACGCCGGTCGCGGTGCTGACCGGCCGGCGCACGGCCAGTGCCGGCGAGGCCGTCGCGGTGGCGTTCCGCGGACGGCCCGACACCCGGTCCTTCGGCGAGATGACCAGCGGTGTCCCGACGGGGAACAACGCGCACCGTCTGCCGGACGGCGCGCTGCTCATCCTCACGGAGGTGAGGGACGCCGACCGGGCGGGCCGCACATACGACGAACCCGTCGAGCCGGACGAGGAGGTCGTCAAGGACCCGCGCCCGACGGCCCGGGGCGAGGACGCCGTCCTGGACGCCGCCCAGCGCTGGCTTCGTCGGTAGACCGCCTGCCGTTGACGGGTCACCGGCGGGCAGGGCACCGGCATGCGGTTCACCGGCAGGCGGGTCACCGGAGGCCGGGGCACCGGTGGCGGCCGTGCGGTCCGCGTCGCCGAGGCGACCTCGTCGTCGGCACTGCCCCGCGCTCGACCCGGGCGTGGACCAGCGGCCGGCCTCTATCATCGATCTCCGGATCACCACACACGGGGCGGGAGAAGGCCATGACCACGGCACGCGCACGTCGGACCCAAGCCGAACGGGACGCGGCGACGGTCGAGACCGTCTCCGCACTGTTCTCCTCCAGCCTGTTCGCCGGTGCCGCGTTCCTCGTGGTGTTCATGCCGGTGCTGTACGGGCTCGTGCCGGACGGGACGAGGAGCGCCGTCACCGTCGCCGCGGGCGTCGCGGCCGGCGTCGCGTTCGTCGGCCGGCTGGTGGAAGGGCTCTGGGGGTTCGGCCGGGGCACCCGCGGCTGATCCGACCGGACGACGTCATCACCACGAGAAGGGCACTGTCTCCATGACTCACGGCACCACCCCGAACGCCGAGCTGACCTCCGAGGTGCTGCACTACACGGCATTCGCCACGACCCCGGACGGCGGCAACCTCGCGGGCGTCGTCCTGGACGCCACCGCGCTGGACGACGAGGCCATGGTGAAGATCGCCGCCGAGCTGGGGTACTCGGAGTCCGCCTTCGTCACGCCGGGGCCCGGCCCGGCCGACGGCCGGTCCTTCACCCTGAGGTACTTCAGCCCCAAGGCGGAGGTGGGCTTCTGCGGACACGCCACGGTGGCCACCGCGGTCGCGCTCGGCGAGCGGCTCGGCACCGGCGACTACACCTTCCACACCGCCGTCGGAGAGGTGCCGGTCAGCGTCGTGGGCGAACAAGCCCCGCTCAAGGCCACCCTCACGAGCGTGGCCCCGCGCGTCCACGACGTGGAGGCGGCCGACGTGGCGGAGGCGCTGGCGGCACTGGGCTGGGAGCCGGGCGAGCTGGACGAGGCCCTGCCGCCGCGCATCGCCTTCGCCGGAGTACGCCACCTGGTCCTGGCGGCCGCCACCCGCGAGCGACTGGCGGCCCTGGACTACGACTTCGACGGGCTGCTGCGTCTGATGCGGCGGCTCGACCTGACGACGGTTCAACTGGTGTGGCGGGCCTCGGACTCCGTCTTCCACGTCCGCGACCCGTTCCCGGTCGGCGGCGTCGTGGAGGACGCCGCGACCGGCGCCGCGGCCGCCGCGTTCGGTGCCTACGCGCGCGAGCTCGCCCTGGTCCCGCCGTCGGCACGCCTGACCCTGCACCAGGGACAGGACATGGGCCGGCCCTCGCTGCTGGAGGTGGACCTGTCCGCGGAGGACCCCAGGGTCCGCGTGACCGGCGCCGCGATCAGCGTCCCGGCCTCCCCGGGGCAGTAGGCGTGTCCCGCCCCGCTCCGGCAGATCCCCGGACTTCACGCAGGTCTTCGGGGCGGGGGAGGCGGCTGCGGGAGAAGAGCCCGCGGGCCGTCTCGGCGACCAGATCGGGGCGTTCCTCGTGCAGGTAGTGCCCGGAGCCGCCGACGACCTGGACCCTCAGGTCGTCGGCGTGGGAGCCGGCGCCGGTGAGCACGCCGGGCGGCAGCATGAAGTCCTGTGCTCCCGCGAGGATGACGGTCGGCGTGCTCAGGCGCAGGTTCCTGTAGCGGCCCAGGACCAGCCTCGCGATGTCGCGCAGGGCGAAGGCGCGATGCAGCGCCTCCCCGGCCCGCGCCCGGGCGGGCTCCTGGCTGGAGCGCACGAACTCCTCCGTCGCGGACGGTGCCCACGCCT
>NZ_WWIA01000692.1 GCF_009870065.1 Streptomyces sp. SID5785
GCACTGCCCGGCGGCGACGAGCGTCTTCTCCGCGAACGCGCCGATGCCGAGCGCCGGGGTCAGTTCGGTGCCGTCGGCGAGGGTCATCTTCTGGCGCGCGTTGTGCGTGTCGAAGCAGTACTGGGGGCGGCCGCGCAGACAGGCACGGCACTGTCCGCACACCGCGCGCCAGTTGAGGATGACGAAGTCGCCGGGGGCGACCTCGGTGACACCGTCGCCGACCGACTCGACGACGCCGGCCGCCTCGTGCCCGAGCAGGAACGGGAACTCGTCGTTGATTCCGCCCTCTCGGTAGTGGAGGTCGGTGTGGCAGACCCCGCAGGCCTGGATCTTCACGACCGCCTCGCCCGGTCCCGGGTCCGGGACGGTGATCGTCTCGATCGTCACCGGTGCGCCCTCGGCCCGTGCGATCACGCCCTGCACCTGCTGTGCCATGACGGTCAGCCTTCTTTCTCTCCGCGTCCGTTCACGCTGGTTTCCGGTCCATGGTCGCGCACACCGGCGGTGGGAGACAGCACCGGTGCCGGGTCGGAGCGTTCCCGGTCCGTCCGGCCGCTGCGGACGTCCGGTGAGGCGCACCCTAAGGTGCCAGGGTGCGTGAATCGACGGTGGCCGCGGCCACGCTTCTGCCCGTCGGCGGGACGCTCGCCGCGGCTCTCGTGGCCCTGCTGGTGCTCGCCGCCGCGGTGGTCGCGGTGTTCCGGCTGGCGCCGGACGCCTCGTGGCGGCGGGCCAGGGACGTCGTGGTGGCGGGGCTGCGGGCGGCGGTGCAACTCGGCGCCGTTTCCCTGGTGATCGGCTGGGTGGTGCGGCACGGTGCGGCCCTGCTCGGCTTCCTGCTGCTCATGGGCACGGTGGCCGCGTTCACGGCGGGGCGGCGCGTCACGCGGGGCGCCGGACGGGCCTGGGCGGCGGTCCCGGTCGCCCTGCCCGTCGCGCCGGTCGTCGGGGCGCTCGTCCTGTCGGGGCTGCTGCCGGTCCGCGGGATCGCGCTGATCCCGGTGACCGGCATCCTGATCGGCGGCGCCCTCACCGCCACCGTGCTGGCGGGGCGCCGGGCTCTGGACGAACTGACCGTCCGCCACGGCGAGATGGAGGCCGGTCTGGCCGTCGGCCTGCTCCCCCGCGAGGCACGGCTCGAGGTCGCCCGGCCGGCCGCGTCGGAGGCCCTGCTGCCCGGCCTGGACCAGACCCGCACCGTCGGACTCGTGACGCTCCCCGGCGCGTTCGTCGGCATGCTCCTGGGCGGCGCCTCCCCGGTGGCGGCCGGCGCGGTCCAGCTCTTCGTCCTGGTCGCGCTCCTTGCGGTGCAGGCGATCGCCGCGGGGACCACCCTGGAGCTGGTCGCGCGCGGGCGTCTGCGGCGGGCCGCGGCCTCCGGGTGACCCGGCACGGGGGCCGGGCGGAAGCCGTCATCGCCGACCGGGACCCCGATCGGGACCCTCGTCGGGTCCCAGGAGCGCCGTCAGCGCGTGGTCGACGGCGGTCTCGACGTCCTCCCGGTCCGCCGGGACCAGGTCGTAGGAGCGCTCGAGGATGCGGCGCAGGGCCGACGTGTCGAACTGGACGACCGCCATCCCCTCCGGGGCGTGCAGTTCCACGACGGTACGGGCCCGGCCGCACGGCCAGATGTGGACGTCACCCGAACCGGCCGGGGTGCGCAGGCCCTCGTCCAGCAGGGAACGGGCGAAGGCCCAGGTCACTTCCGTGCCGGCCACGGTGACGGAGCCGGGGAAGCACAGCTGGACGGCGAGCGGATCACCGGAGGCGTAGCGCAGGGTGACATCGATGCTGCGCTCGGGGCCCTGCCCGTCGGCGGTGACGAGGCGGGCGCGGACGTGCTGTTCGACGGTGACGGGCAGGGTGGTCGGCATGACAGGCTCCCTTTCTGCTGCTGCGCTGCGTGTTCCTGTTGCCGACTCGACGCGGCAGGAGGGGCACGCATTACGGCGTTCCACGAAAAGGTCGGTGTGACCTGCGCCACTCACCCCTCCATAATCCGACATTCCTCGCTTAACGTTTCAAACTCGCCGTAAAACATCGCCCGGACCGCTGACCCGCGGTCCTCCGACGTGGGACGGAAGAGTTCTGCCATGACCGACGGCACCGCCGCCGCACCGATAGCCACCGCCGCCGCGTACGCGCGGATCTACGAGGCGGAACAGCCCCGCCTCGTCGCGTACGCCCGCTCGCTGACCGGAAGCGCCTGGCTCGCCGACGACCTCGTCGCCGAGGCGCACTTCAAGGTCTGGCGGCGGCTGTCCGGCGGCCACGAGATCGACAACGTCGCCGCCTATCTGACGACGACGGTCCGCCATCTCGCGGCGACGGCAGGGCGCGGCGCGGCCCGCGAGACACCGCTCGACCCGCACGCCGGGGTGGAGCCGGCCCCGGGCGTGTACGGCGGGCAGGATCCCGCGGAGCGCGCCTCCGCCGTCGATCTCCTGGGCCGGGTGCTCGGCCAGCTGCCCGAACGGTGGGTGAAGGCGCTGTGGCTCGCCGAGGCCGAACAGCAGCCGCTCGAGACCGTGGGCCGGGGCATCGGCACGAACAGCGGCGCGACGGCGGTCCTGCTGCACCGGGCCCGCGAGGGGATGCGGCAGGCGTTCCTGCGGGCTCATCCCGGCACGCCGGACGACCCGGCCTGCGAGGCCCACTGGGACCGGATGCCCGCGCACGTGCGCGGCGCCGCCTCCGAGCGGCAGTCCGACCGGCTGCTCGCCCACGTGGACACCTGCGACGACTGCCGGGCCCGGCTCGCCCTGCTGCTGCGGGCCAACGACCGGCTCCCGGCGCTGGTGGGACCGGCGCTCCTGGTCCTCGTCCTCGGCGGGGCCGGAAAGTTCCTGGTGCCGCTCACCGCGGGGGCCGGTGCGGGCGCCGCCGCGGGGTCCGGGCACGGCGCCGGGTCCGGGGCGCTGCACGGGGCGAAACACCTGCTGACGGGCGGGGCGAAGGCCCC
>NZ_WWIA01000693.1 GCF_009870065.1 Streptomyces sp. SID5785
AGAAGTGGGCGACGGGGTCGTTCTGGCAGGCGTTGAGCTCGCCCAGGGTGCGGAAGGCGCCCATGCCCTGGACCTTCGGCGCGTGGAACATGCGGGCGACGCCCGCGCTCGCGCCGAAGCCGATGAGGCCTCCGATGACGAGCGACTCCAGGAGGACGGTGAGGGTGTCGTTCATCGGGTCACCTCATGTGCAGGGCGTGCCGGACCGGCGAGAGCCGCTCCTCGCGCACCGTGAAGTCGAGGGCGTCCAGGTCGAGCGAGGCCACCTGGACCTGGATGCTCAGCGTGATCTCGAACCGCTGCCGGGTGCGCGGGAAGAGCAGGCCGAGGAAACGCTCGGTCCAGCGGTGCTCGACCGCCGAGACGACGTCCAGTTCGAGGGGCTCCACACGGAAGTTCACCCCGTCGGTGAGCCGGGCGACCTCGGACTGGACCTGGCCGATGGCCGTGGCGAAGGCCTTCTCGCGGGTCGGTCCGGACCCGCTCAGCCGCAGGGTGTGCCGGGACTGGTTCACGACGCTTCCTTCCCGAGCTTCTTCAAGAGCGCCTCGGTCACCTTGAAGCCCAGTTCCTCGCTGTCGAGGAACCCGAACCCGAGGACGGTGCGCCCCTGTTCGACGGCGGTGACGCCGGCCTGGGCGGAGCGCATCCCGAACTCGATGTCGTGCCCGTACTTGGCCTTGGCGGTGACGGCGCCCGCGCCGCCGCTGCCGCAGAAGGAGATGCCGAGATCGGCACCCTCGGCGGCCATCACGTCGCCGACCTTCATGTCGGCGCCGGGTCCGGCGATGAGGACGGGCTCGCCGCCCGCGGCGCGTACGCCCTCGGCGACCGCGTGGCCCTTGCCGAGCCGGTGTCCGATCACGATCTTGACTGTCATGGCGGTGCTCCCTGTGTCGGTCTAGGCC
>NZ_WWIA01000694.1 GCF_009870065.1 Streptomyces sp. SID5785
ACCGGGAGGCCGGCGCGGTCGCAGCGGACCGTCGTGACGTGGCCGAGCGGGTCGGTGACCGAGGTGAGGCGGCCCGCCTCGTCGTGGGTGAAGCGGGTCGTGTGGCCGCTGGGGGTGGTGCTGGTGAGGCGGTTGCCGCGGGCGTCGTAGGTGTGGCGGGTGGTGTTCCCGTCCGTGCCGCGGATGCGGGTGAGGCGGTTGAAGTCGCCGTACTCGGCCGTCACCGCGCGGCCGTCGGCACGGGTCGCTGAGATGACGTTGCCCGTGTCGTCGTACGTGTACGACGTCGTGTGGCCCAACGGGTCGGTGCGGGTCAGGACCCGCCCGAACCGGTCTCGT
This sequence comes from Streptomyces sp. SID5785, assembly GCF_009870065.1. Classification (GTDB taxonomy): domain Bacteria; phylum Actinomycetota; class Actinomycetes; order Streptomycetales; family Streptomycetaceae; genus Streptomyces. Next base: position 340 of record NZ_WWIA01000694.1, read on the forward strand.
GTGAAGCGGACGGTGTGGCCCAGCTGGTCGGTCTCAGCAACGACCTGGCCTAGTGCGTCGATGAAGTAGCGGTAGGTGTGGCTGCCGCCGCCGGTGGTGGTGGTGGTCGTGACGCGGTGGCCGGTGGCGGGGTCGGTGTCCTCGTAGGTGAGGCGGAGTGCCATGTGGCCGGCTTCGCCGCCCTCGGCGATGCAGCGGTCCTGGTCGTCGTACTCGTAGGTGTACGAGCGGTCGTTGCTGTCGGTCCAGGACGTGACGCGGCCGCGCTCGTCGTAGGTGAAGGTGAGCGGCCGGTCGGCGGAGTCGAGGACCTGGGTCAGGTCACCGGTCTCGGAGTAGGCGTACCGCTTGATCAGCTGGTCCGTGCCGTCAGGATCCGCGCCGGCCAGGGACAGAGCCGTGACCCGCTCGTCCTCCACGGTGAGGGTGAGGCGGTAGCCGCCGGACGAAGTGACCGCGAGCGGGGTGCCTTCGGCGTCGTTCTCGAAGGTGATCCAGTTGCCGTTGCGGTCGTCGATCTGTTCCAGGACGGCCAGATCGGGCGTCCGGTCGGCGAAGTGCCAGGTGCGGCCCGTGTGCGGATCGGCGACCGTGTAGCCC
>NZ_WWIA01000073.1 GCF_009870065.1 Streptomyces sp. SID5785
TCAACTGCCCCCTGGTCGCGCGACGGTCAGCCGCCCATGAAGAGCATCGTCCCGTCGGGGCCCAGCGCCTCGACGCGGGCTCCGTGCTCGACGGTGCGGCTGACCGTGCAGTACTTCTCGTGGGTGAGCCGGATGCCGCGCTCCAGCACCTCGGCGGCTCGGGCGTCGCCCTCCGGCAGCTCGATCTCGTACGCGATGCGGACGGCACCCACCCGTCCGTCGTCCTCGGCGCGCGACACGGACTCGACGACGATGCGCAGGCCCTCGTGCCCGGCGCTGCGCGCGGTGCGGTCGACGACCAGCCCGCCGCAGCCGCCGAGGGCCGCGAGCAGCAGCTCGACGGGGGTGAAGGAGGGCTGGGCCCCCGCGGAGTCGGCGGGGGCGATGCGGACCTCGGCGCCCCGGTCGTTGCGGGCGGTCCAGTCGCGTTCGCCGTTGCGGACGGTCTCGATGCGGTAGTCGGCCATGGCGGAACGGTAACCAGGCCGGACCCGCCGCGCCCCCGGAGACGTCGCGGCGGCGGTGCGTCAGAGGGGCGGGGAGCCCGCGCGCCCCACACGCGCGGACTCCCCCTGGTGGTGCTTCCCCACCCCACGGCGGCCGGTTCGGGAGCCGGTGACCGCCGTGGGCCAGAGTCTGCCTCGGGCCGGGCCGGAACTCATCCGGGACCCCCGCCTTTCGGTAACCTTCTGTGTTGAATCAGTGGCGAGATGTGACGGAAGACGGGTGCGGGACCCCTTGTACCGGGCGGCCGGCGCCGCACGGAACCCGCCGTCTGGCGCGATCCCGCCGTCGGAACTACGGCTGGATCTCAGTGCGGGGCAAGCGCTCTCCGCACCGGCCGCAGTACCGCGCCGAGGAGTCGTCCGCGACACGGCCGCACTCGGCGCACACCCGAGGCAGCAGACACGGCGCCTCGCCACCCTCGACGGCCACCGCCGCAACCGCCGCCGGGGTCCGGCCGATCGTCATGCCGGGGCGCCGCCGGTGACAGGTGAGGTAGGCGAGACCGGCGGCGCCCGCGCTGACCGACCGCCGCTCGCCGCGCGGCACGAACACGAGGACGCCCGGCGCCAGTTCCTCGTCGGCGCCCGCGCGGTGCAGGGTGCCGCTCCCCTCGACCACGACGAGCAGCACGTCCAGGTCGCTCTCGACGTACGCGTCCCCGTGCGCGTCGGGGCGCAGCCGGATCAGGTTCGCGTCCAGCTGCCGAGCCGCGCCCCGCAGGCGCCACAGCGCCCCGGTCGCGTCCGGCGCGGCGCCGTCGAGGACGTCGGCGAGGGTGACACGGTCGGCGGGCATCGTTCTCGTTCCTCCCTGAGGTGGGCCGGTCGGTCCGGTCGGGCCGGTCGGCAGCCTACGCAGTGCGGGCCGGGCCGGTGTCGTTCAGGAACGCGACGACCGGCGGCGTCGCCTCGTCGGCGAACTCCTCGAAGTAGGCGTGCCGGCCGCCCTCGACGAGCAGCTGGCGCGCGTCGGGGATGCGCCCGGCGAGCAGCGGTGCGTTCGCGGTGGGGTTGAAGCGGTCGTCGGTGCCGTGCACGACCAGCGTCGGCGCCTGGATCCGCGGCAGCGCGTCCCAGGCGTCGTGGCGGGCGCTGGCGCGCAGGTGGCGGCGGCGGGCGTGGGCGGTCAGGTCCGGGTCGCCGAGGGTGGCGTAGGGGCCGGGGTGGGCCGCGGTCCAGGCGGGTGTGTACATCAGGTCGACGAGCGTGGCGTACGCCGTGGCCGGGTCGGCGAGCGCGCGGCGGATCCCGGCGTCGCGCTCGATGCCGTGCGGTGCGCCGGGCGAGGTGCAGCCGAGGACGAGCCGGCCGACACGGTCCGGCCGGCCTGCGGCGAGCCACTGGGCGACGCGGCCGCCCATCGAGGTCCCGTACACGTGGGCGCGGCCGATTCCGGCGTGGTCCAGGACGGCGATCACGTCCTCGGCGAACCCGGGGGTGCTGTACGTGTCCGTGTCGGGCGCGTCGCTCCCGCCGGTGCCGCGCCAGTCCAGGACGACGGTGGTGAACGCGGCGTCGAGGCGCGGACGGACCGGGTCCCACCAGTGGTGGTTGTTGGACTGTCCGGCGAGGAGCACGAGCGGGGCGCCGCTACCGTGGATCTCGTAGTGAAGGGCGGCACCGTCGGCCGCGTGCGCGTGGGGCATGGTTCCCGATTCTGCCCCGGGAATGAAGTGTCAACCGACGGTTGACACTCCTGGACTGTCAACCTAGGGTTGCCTCATGACGAATCCCGCGGGCATGTCCCACCCCGTGCGCCTCGACGACCTGATCGAGGCCATCAAGAAGGTCCACACGGACGCCCTCGACCAACTGCAGGACGCGGTGCTCGCCGCCGACCACCTCGACGACATCGCCGACCACCTCATCGGCCACTTCGTCGACCAGGCCCGCCGCTCCGGCGCCTCCTGGACGGACATCGGCAGGAGCATGGGGGTCACCCGTCAGGCGGCGCAGAAGCGCTTCGTGGCGAAGGGCACCGAGGGCGACCTCGACCCCCAGCAGGGCTTCAGCCGCTACACGACCCGCGCCCGGAACGTGGTGATCGCGTCGCAGAACGAGGCGAAGGCCGGTGGCCACACCACGATCGGCACGTCCCACCTGGTGCTCGGGCTGCTGCACGAGCCGGACGGGCTCGCCGCCCTGGCGATCCGCTCCCAGGGCGTGCTGCTCGACACTGTCCGCCAGGAGGCCACGGCCGCCCTGCCCGAGGGCGGCGGCGACGTGCCCGCCCTCATCCCGTTCGACGCGGACGCCAAGAAGGCGCTGGAGCTGACGTTCCGTGAGGCGCTGCGCCTCGGGCACAACTACATCGGCACCGAGCACATCCTGCTCGCGCTCCTCGAGCACGAGAACGGCACGGGGGTGCTCTCCCGTCTCGGCCTCACGAAGGAGGCCTCCGAGGCCGACATCGCCGAGTCCCTCGCGGGCTACACCCGCCAGGCGCAGGCACAGGAGAAGGCAGACGAGAAGGCGCAGGAGACGGAGCAGCCCGAGGGCTGACGGTGCGCCGGCCGCGGCGGGTCCGGTGCGCGTGCGGCACCGGCCCCGTCCGCACTCTGTCCGTGCTCCGTCCGCGCTCGGCCACCACACGGTTCCCCGCGGCCGCGCTGCCGGCCGCAGATGGGAAACTGCTGCCATGACTGACCGCTCTGGAACCCCCGCCCGGCCGGACGACCTCGTCGACATCGACGAGCTGGTGGACGCCTACTACACGAGGGAGCCCGACCTCACGCGCCCCGAGCAGCGGGTCGTGTTCGGCACGAGTGGCCATCGTGGCTCCAGCCTCGACGGCGCCTTCAACGCACCGCACATCGCCGCGATCACGCAGGCCATCGTCGAGCACCGCACGGCCGAGGGCATCACCGGACCGCTGTTCATCGGCCCCGACACCCACGCCCTGTCCCGGCCCGCGCTGAAGACCGCGCTCGGAGTGCTCGCCGCGCACGGCGTCCGCGTCCGGGCCGACGCGCACGACGACTTCGTGCCGACGCCCGCCCTCAGCCACGCGATCCTGCGGTGGAACGCCGGGGAACCCGCCGACCGGGCCGACGGCATCGTGATCACCCCGAGCCACAACCCGCCGCGCGACGGCGGCTTCAAGTACAACCCGCCGCACGGCGGTCCGGCCGACTCGGCCACCACCTCCTGGATCGCGGACCGCGCCAACGCCCTCCTCGAGGACCCGGACTGGACCCCGCCCACCGCCGTGGACCCGGCCCCCGAGCCCTACGACTTCCGCGAGCACTACGTCGAGGACCTGCGCAGCATCATCGACCTCGACGCGATCCGCGCCGCCGGGGTGCGGGTCGGCGCCGACCCGCTGGGCGGCGCGAGCGTGCACTACTGGTCCCGGATCGCCGAGATGTACGGCCTCGACCTGACGGTGGTGAACCCGCACACCGACCCGACCTGGCGCTTCATGACGCTCGACTGGGACGGCAAGATCCGGATGGACCCGTCCTCGGCGCCCGCGATGGCCTCGGTCCTGGCCCGCCGCGCCGACTTCGACCTGCTCACCGGCAACGACGCGGACGCCGACCGGCACGGCATCGTCACCCCCGACGCGGGCCTGATGAACCCCAACCACTACCTGGCCGTGGCGATCCACTACCTCTTCACCCACCGCCCCGACTGGCCCGCCACCGCCGCCGTCGGCAAGACGCTCGTCTCCAGCGCCGTCATCGACCGGATCGCCGCCTCGCTCGGCCGCGACCTGGTCGAGGTGCCCGTCGGGTTCAAGTGGTTCGTGCCCGGACTCGTCGACGGGTCGGTCGCGTTCGGCGGCGAGGAGAGCGCCGGCGCCAGCTTCGTGCGCACCGACGGCCGGGTCTGGACCACCGACAAGGACGGCATCCTGCTCGCCCTCCTCGCCGCCGAGATCACCGCGGTCACGGGGAAGACGCCCTCGGTGTACTACGCCGAACTGGCCGCCCGGCACGGCGCGTCGGGCGCCGCGTACGCCCGCATCGACGCCAAGGCCACCAAGGAGCAGAAGGCCCGCCTCGCGCGGCTGACCGGCGACGCGATCACCGCGGACACCCTCGCGGGCGAGCCGGTCACGGCCCGCCTGTCCGAGGCTCCGGGCAACGGCGCCGCGATCGGCGGCGTCAAGGTCACCACCGAGAACGCGTGGTTCGCCGCCCGGCCCAGCGGGACCGAGGACGTCTACAAGATCTACGCCGAGTCCTTCCTCGGAGCGGAACACCTGGCGCAGGTCCAGGCCGAGGCACAGGCGATCGTGGACGCGGCGCTCGCCTGATCCGGCGTCTCAGGCGCGGGACGTCTCCGGCAGGCCGGGGACGTCCGCGACGCTGTCCGGCACGTACGAAGGACGCCCGGCGCGGCCACAGAAACGGGCTGGCCCTCGAACGGCCGGGCCCGTTAGGGTCGGGGCAGCATCGCGTGCCGGTCACCGACCGGGTGAGGCATGGAGGTGCCGGAGTTGCCTTCTGGAGGCAATCCATCGTGGCTGTACAGCTCAATCACACCATCGTGCACTCCCGGGACAACCGGGAATCCGCCGCATTCCTGGGACACGTCCTGGGGCTCCCCGTCGGGGACGCATGGGGCCCGTTCGTCCCCCTCGAACTCAGCAACGGCGTGACGCTCGACTTCGCGACCGTGCCCGCCGAGTCGATCACCGTGCAGCACTATGCCTTCCTCGTCACCGAGGAGGAGTTCGACGGGATCTTCCGGCGCATCGAGGAGGCCGGGATCACGTACTACGCCGACCCTGGTCTGCGGCGACCCGGGGAGATCAACCACAACGACGGGGGCCGCGGGATGTACTTCAAGGATCCCGCGGGTCACGGCATGGAGGCCATCACCCGCCCGTACGGCGGGTTCTGAGCGGCCTTCGACCGCGTCCGGCACACGGGGCCGCATCCGCCGCACGGTGGGTGCGGCCCCCGCCCGTTCGCGGCCGTCCGGGGCGGAGTCCGGGCTCAGCGGAAGTCGGTCACGTGGAGCACGAGGAACACCGTGCCCACGACGAGTGCCGCCGCTCCCACCAGCCCGAGGGCCAGTGCCGTCCGGCGTGCCGGGCGGCAGGCCAGTTCGGCGTCCTCCTGACGGACCGTGGCCGAACAGGGCAGCACCGCGAGACCGTAGGTCACCAGTCCGGCCGTGCCGACCGTCAGACCGAGTCCGAGCCATGTCACACCTGCGGACATTAGGGACATGTCTACGATTCTGGGGCTCTCCCGTGGATCTCGCACCTCCGTCACGTGCAGCAACCACGCACCGCGCGTACAACGGAACCGGAGCACTCCGGGCCGCGCCCCGCGCGGCCCCCGACCGAGGGACGCCCGCATGCCGCTCACCCGGGAACAGCGCGAGGAGTTCCTCGCCGGCACCCACCCCGCCTGCCTGGCCGTCGACGCCCGTGACGGACGGGGCCCGCTCAACGTGCCCATCTGGTACGCCTACCGGCCGGGCGGCCGCTTCAGCGCCGTGACCGCGGGCGACAGCCGCAAGGCCCGGCTGCTCGCGGCCGCCGGACGGGCCACCTTCCTCGTCCAGCGGGTCGAGCCCACCTACCGCTACGTGTCCGCGGAGGGTCCGGTGACGCTGCGTACCGCGACGGCCGAGGACCTCACGGCCGTCGCGTCGCGCTACCTGGCCCCGGACGTCGTGGCCGCGTACGTGGAGAACTCCCTGCGCCGCTTCGGCCCCGACGGGATGGCGCTCGTCGAGCTGCTACCCGAGCACTGGCTGAGCGCGGACATCGGCGCGAGCTGAGCCGGTTCCCGGCCCCGGCGCGGTGGTGCCGGGACCGGATCCCGGGCAGGCTCGAAGGGGTCGGTCACGGCGCCGGCACGGACGGACCGGGCGCCCTGGACCACCCGGACGACCCGGACGGACGACCCGGACGACGCGGAAGGGAACCTCCTCGTGGACGGCAACGCCTCGTACGGCAAGAAGGGCTTCAAGCGCTCCCGCAGTCACTTCGCGGACCGCATCACGGCCGACGGTCGCGACGGCTGGCCGGTGGAGGCGGGACGCTACCGGCTCGTCGTCAGCTACGCGTGCCCGTGGGCGAGCCGGGCGCTGGTCGTGCGGCGGCTGCTCGGGCTCGAGGACGCTCTGTCCCTCGCGGTCGCCGACCCGATCCAGGACGACCGCAGCTGGCGCTTCACCCTCGACCCGGACGGCCGCGACCCGGTCCTGGGCATCCGGTACCTCGCCGAGGCCTACGACGCCCGGGAGACCGGCTACCCCGGCGGGGTCAGCGTGCCGGCGATCGTCGACGTCCCCTCCGGCGCACTCGTCACGAACGACTACCAGCAGCTGACGCTGGACCTCGAGACCGAGTGGACGGCCCTGCACCGTCCCGGAGCGCCCGACCTGTACCCCGAGGCGCTGCGCGACGAGATCGACGACGTGATGGAGGGGATCTACCGCGACGTCAACAACGGCGTGTACCGCGCCGGTTTCGCGACGACGCAGGAGGAGTACGACGCCGCGTACCGCGACGTGTTCACCCGTCTCGACCTCGTGTCGCGGCGGCTGACCGACCGGCGCTACCTCGTCGGGGACACCATCACGGAGGCGGACGTGCGCCTCTTCACGACCCTGGTCCGCTTCGACGCGGTCTACCACGGCCACTTCAAGTGCAACCGGAACAAGCTCACCGAGGACCCGGTGCTGTGGGCGTACGCCCGCGACCTGTACCGGACGCCGGGCTTCGGTGACACGGTCGACTTCGACCACATCAAGCGCCACTACTACGGGGTCCACACCGGCATCAACCCGACCGGCATCGTGCCGCTCGGCCCCGATCGGTCCGGCTGGGACGCGCCGCACGGCCGCGAGGCGCTCGGCGGCCGCCCCTTCGGCGACGGGACCGCCCCGGCGCCTCGGTAGGCTCGCGGCGTACGTCCGCCCCAGGCCACGGAGATGTCATGCCCCGCCCCCACGTGCTGCTGTCCGCCGCCGTCTCGCTCGACGGCTGCCTCGACGACACCGGGCCCCGGCGGCTGCTGCTGTCGGGCCCCGAGGACTTCGACCGGGTGGACGCGGCGCGGGCCGGGAGCGACGCGGTCCTCGTCGGGGCGGGCACCCTGCGCGCGGACCGGCCCCGGCTGCTGGTCAACTCGGAACGGCGGCGGGCCCAGCGCGAAGCCGAGGGGCGTCCGGCGTACCCCCTGAAGGTGGCCGTGAGCGGTTCGGGCCGGCTCGACCCCGCGGACCCCTTCTGGACGACGGGCGGGGACCGGCTGGTGTACACGACGGACGAGGGGGGCGCCCTGGCCCGCGAGCGGCTCGGAGCGGCCGCCGACGTGGTGACGCTCGGGGCCGGCGTCGACTGGGCACGTCTGCTCGACGACCTCGGGGAGCGCG
>NZ_WWIA01000695.1 GCF_009870065.1 Streptomyces sp. SID5785
GCCGGGCCGAACGCCCCCGGAGGGGGCGGGTGGTGGGAGAAAGGCCGAGGCCAGACGGCCAGGCAACCAGACGGGCAGACGGGCAGACGGGCACACGGGCACACGGGCAGATAGCCAGACGGGCAGGCAGCCGACCGCTGGCCGAGACCCAAACCCCCCGGGCCCCCGGGACCCCGGCCCCCTCCGAGACCCCCGGCCTCCTCCGGGATCCGGGCCCCAGGCCCACTCGGGCCCCCCGGAACCCTCCGGGACCCCGGGACCCCCAGGCCCACT
>NZ_WWIA01000696.1 GCF_009870065.1 Streptomyces sp. SID5785
GCGAACGCGTCCTTCAGCGGCTCCGGGGTGGCCTCCTGCGCGAACGCGAGCCCGCCGTCGAGCTGGAACAGCGCGTCGTACACGGCCGGGTTGTCCGCCGCGAAGTCGAGATAGGCGCGGGCCAGCGCCACCACCCGGGCGCGCGGCCCGTCGGCGGCGGCGGTCGCCGCCCGCACCGCGACCGCCAGCTCGGCGGCCCCCTCCATGGCGACGGCACCGATGATCTCCCGCTTGCCGCGGAAATGGCTGTAGAGCACGGGCTGGCTGTACTCGATGCGCTCGGCGAGCCTGCGGGTCGTGACCGCGTCCCAGCCCTGCTGCTCGGCAAGTTCGCGCGCGGTCTCCACGATGAGCCGCTCCCGCACCGCCCGCTCGCGCTCCTTGCGTTCCTGTACTGACATAAGGGGACCCTAGCACCGCTAGACAAGGGAGCGACAGCAGGGATAGCGTTGACTCTCGACGCTAGCAGCGCTAGCAATCCGGGCCTCCGGTACGTCCGGACCGGCCGGACCGAGCCCGCTGACGAAGGAGTACCGGCATGGCCACCCTGCAGAGCCTCGACCCGCAGACACCGATGTTCGCCCAGTTCAAGGAGGCGACCGGACCCATCGTCCTGGCCAACACCTTCTACGTCCCGCAGGAGAGCACCGAATCCTTCCTGGCGCTCTTCCGCCGGCAGGCCGCCTTCATGAAGACCCAGCCGGGATTCGTCTCCCTGCGGATGCACCAGGGGACGGGGAACAGCCGGCTCCTGATGAACGTCGCGGTGTGGGAGTCGACCGAGGCCCTCGCCACGGCGTTCGGCACCCCGCAGTTCCAGGCCCTGGCCGCGGAGTTCCCCGACGGCGTCGTGTCGTACCCGCACATCTTCGAGCAGATCGAGGCCTGAGCCCACTGCTCGCCGGTCGCCCTGTCCGACCAGGTCACCCCGGGGTCCGAGGCCGCCGCCCCGGTGCTCCCGTGACCAGGGGCCCCGCGGCGGGTGAGAAGATGCCCCGCGTGATGGCAAGAACCAGCGATGTTGAGAAGGCGGCCGATGTGCTGCGCGCCGGCGGCCTGGTCGCGCTGCCGACCGAGACGGTCTACGGCCTCGGCGCCGACGCCGAGAACCCCGCCGCGGTCGCGCGCATCTTCGAGGTGAAGGGGCGTCCGCCGACGCACCCGCTCATCGTCCACATCGGCAGCGCCGACCGGCTGGACGACTGGGTCGAGGAGGTGCCCGACACGGCCCGCCTGCTGGCCCGGCGCTTCTGGCCGGGCCCCCTCACGCTGGTGCTGCGGCGCGGTCGCCGGGTCCCGCTGGAGGCGACCGGCGGCCTGGAGACCGTGGCGGTGCGGGTGCCCGACCATCCGGTGGCGCTCGCACTGCTCTCCGCCTTCGGCGGCGGGGTCACGGCCCCGTCCGCCAACCGCTTCGGCGCCGTCAGCCCCACGGTCGCCGACCACGTCCGCACCGAGCTCGGGGACGCCGTCGACTTCGTCCTCGACGGCGGCCCCTGCGAGGTCGGCGTCGAGTCCACGATCGTCGACGTGACCGGGCCGGTGCCGAGCATCCTGCGCCCGGGCGGAGTGACCCGCGAGGAGCTGGAAGCCGCTCTCGGGGCCCCGCTCGCGGTGCCCGAGACGAGCACCGTCCGGGTCCCCGGGCAGCATCCCTCGCACTACGCGCCGCGCGCCCGCGTCGTCCTCGTCGAGCCCGGGCGGGTCGCCGCGGAGGCGGAGCGCGCGCAGGAGGCCGGGCACCGCGTCGGCGTCCTGCTGCCCGCGGAGTCCGCGGGAACACCGGTCGAGGCACACGCCGTGGTCACCCTCCCCGCGTCCCTGGCGGTCTACGCCCGCGGCCTGTACGGGTACCTGCGCGCGCTCGACGAGCAGGGGTGCGACCTCATCGTGGCCTCGCTCCCGCCGGAGGAGGGCCTCGGCCTCGCGATCACCAACCGGCTGCACCGCGCGGCAGGTCCGCGCCCGGCATGAGCCCCGGGCGCCCGCTGCCGTGCGGGAGCGGGAGCGGGGCCCGTCGCCTCACTCCGCCGCGTCGGCGGGCACCTCGACGCCACGGGCGGTGACGACGCGGGCCGTCCCGTCGGTCAGCCGGTAGGACAGGCCGACCACCGCGGTCCGCCCGGCGT
>NZ_WWIA01000697.1 GCF_009870065.1 Streptomyces sp. SID5785
CAGGGGCGCGGGGAACTGCGCGACCAGCCACGACGATGCGGCACCCGGCGATGACACCGAACCCCTACGGCGCGAGCCGTGCCCGAGCCCGAGTCCCGGACACTCCCGGAGATCGCGAACCCCGAGCCCCGCCGGGGGCACGGCACGCTCGAACAATCCCGCCGCGCTGCAACGAGCCCTCGCCCCCTCTGGGCGCCCCGGCATCGCGAACACTCGCCCCACCCGTGCTCGAACGACCTACCGCGCTGCAGCGACCCCTTGCCCCCACCATCCCGCCCCCTCCGGGGGCGATCGGCCCGGCACCGGGGCGGCGACTACGTCGCAGGGCATCAGGATGCGCCCCGTCAGGGGCGCGGGGAACTGCGCGACCAGCCACGACGACGCGGCACTCGACGACGAGCCGAACCCCTACGGCGCGAGCCGTGCCCGGCCCCAAGCCCTGGGCGCCCTCAGGATCGCGAACACTCGCCCCGCCCGTACTCGAACGACCTACCGCGCTGCAGCGACCCCTTGCCCCCACCATCCCGCCCCCTCCGGGGGCGATCGGCCCGGCACCGGGGCACGACTGCGTCGCGGGGCGAGTGATGGTGCCCCGTCAGGGGCGCGGGGAACTGCG
>NZ_WWIA01000698.1 GCF_009870065.1 Streptomyces sp. SID5785
CCCGGCTGCGCTCCGCTCCGCCGGGCGGGCTCCCGGCTCCCGCTGGGGCTGCCGCTCCTGCCTTCGGCCCGCTCCGCCCCGCTCCCGCCGACGCCCGCCCACTGTGGATAGGCCCGGAGGACATGAGTCGAGCACCCGACACGCATCCGGCCCACGGTCGCAGATGATGCCTCCGGCGGGGGATCGGCCGGCACCGGGTGGGAGGGGGCGCCGTTCCCGGCCGCGGGCACATCGTGGCGAGCGTGGTGGGCTCCCATCCCGTCCACCATCGACCCAGGCCAAGCCGAGCAGACGCGGCCCATGGCGTCCAGGTCGTTCGTACAGTGGCGCGCTCCACCTGGACGCCATGAACCACGCCCGCTCCACGGTGTGTGGGTCGACGGCGGACGGGATGGGAGCGGGGGTAGGGGTGTGGTTGAGGTGGTCAGGCGAGCGTCGAACGGATTCGGTCGATGGCACGCAGGACCTCGCCTCTGTTCTTTGCGCTCTTGATCCAGGTTGGCAGCCGCGCGACAACCGTCATCTTCTTGACCTGCGCATCCCATGGGGCTCTTTCACGCAACGGCGCCTGTACGAACTGCCGGAGCAGCTCCAGGTGCTCTGGGTTGTAGGCCCACAGCCAGCCGTGCCGCGTCTCCGCCTGCAACCACAACGGCAGCCCGAAGTAGGGGTCTATGGCTTCACCACGCCCCCGGAAGAGGCGAAACTCTCCCCCGGCCGCATCCCGAGTCAGGCCGCACGCCCGACAGACGAGACGGCGGCGCGCAAACACCGAGGGGGCCGAGCCATCCGTCGCAGGCACCGCAGGGGCAACATGGGCAATCCCGGCGCACTTCGGACAGCGCACGAGCACGTGATCAATGAAGTGGTACTTCGTGTGCCGAGCGTCTCGGAACCGCGATGGCGAGAGCATGACGCCAGTATGTGACCCCTCCACCTGCTCATGCTCGGAATATCCGTGCCCCTCCCGTGCCCGATCACGCGGGGAACCACGGGGAACAACGGTCACTCACGGCGCTGAGCAACGAGGAGAGCCCCCGACCGATCCTGCTGGTCAGGGGCCCTCAACCTGCGCGGTGGGTGTGGGATTTGAACCCACGGTGACTCTCGCCACGACGGTTTTCAAGATCGCCCTCGCCTAGGATCCGGTGCATCTGGCAGCTCGCCCACGGACGTCGATTTTGCAAAGGTTCCGCAATGAAGAGGTCAAGATTGGGTCATTCCCCGCACTCCACGGGTGCTCGACATTACGCTCGGTCACCGAAGGTGAAGCGTAGCGACCGAGCGTAATGTCGAGCACCCGTGGAGTGCGGTCAAGGCCTTGGTGGACTGCTACAGAGTGCGATATTCGCAGGTGGCGGGGCTGACACGCTCAATCCGCTGCGATCGCGCAGGCAAGAAAAAACCTGACCCACAAGGGGTCAGGTGGTTTGTGTCTCTAAAGTAAGACGCGCCGACCCGACTGTCAACTTTGTTGGCACAGTTCAGTGACGCCGAGTCGCTACCAGTCTACAGGGCGTGCGTACTTCCCTGTCGGGTCGCTTAGCTGATGACTGGTGAAGTCCTGCTGCGTAAGCTGCCGCCACCAGTGTCTCCCCACCCCTTCGCTGGCAGCGCCTCGCAAGTCGCCAGCAAGGTAACTTCGTGAAGGGTTGACCACGCCTACGGGGACCCTCTTGCGTGCCTCTCGTAGGGGGAAGCTGAGGTCGCTGTCGTTCGATATCACCACAGCTGCATCCACGGTCTGCGTGAGCACGTCGATCAAGAGGTGGGTGGCAACGTTGACGTCCGATCCCTTCTCCTCGCGGTTGGCAAACGAAGCCATGAAGACTGCCGAGTTACACGGTGCGCCACCGTTCTGCACCATGATCGGCCACTGCGGGGTGACGAGTTGTGGGCGCCCGTGGCTGTCCTTAGTAGCCAGGGGTGCTTGCTTCACTCGGTAGACGTATTTGCCGTACTCGATCTGGTCCACGCTTCCCGCGGCAGCCAGAGCCTTCAGGTAGATGTCCTGGTCGCGGTGCCCGGAGGCATTGGTGGTGGCATCGATCCGAGCGGTGCAGTAGACGATTCGGGCCACGCCGGCGCCTGGCCAATCAGCCCGCTGACCAACCAGAGTGGTCGCCAAGCCTCGAATGTCGAGCCAGCGCCACCCTGCCACCCCGCGGCCACACAGACCCCTACCGCCGTAGTAGAGGTTGTAAGCATCTACGTACACTCCCACGCGCATTAGTAAAAGTTAGCAGCAACCAACACGCCGACTGGGCTGCTGTGTTGACATCCCTTCAGCGCTTGTCGTGCTAGCACCGCGAGGTGTCGGCTGTACGGGAATGATCTCCATTGGACGAGCCCCCTGAGGATTGTGCATGCTGGGCCGTCCCTGGGCCGTCCGAAGCCGCTCAACAGCGGCAGACAACGACCAATGACGACGGGTCAGGCAGTTGCGACCAGGCCCCGGAGCTGCAAAAACGCAGGTCGCAAGATCCCCGGCAACACCCAGGGCAAGAAGAAGTAGCCCGCCGCTCCCAGCCCCCTGCCCGCGTGTTCTCCGCGAGCGGGGGGCTTGTTGCTGCCCAGGGGCTGTCGCCGGGCCGGCGCCGGGCCGCCAGGACCCGATCCAGCGCCCTAGGATCTCCGAGAGGGGGGAACGTCTATGCGATCAGGAATGCGTCGTGCCGTCGCGGTCGCGGTGGGGCTCGGTCTGTCGGCAGCGGTGCTCGCCGGGTGCGGTCGGGCCGCACGGGCCGACGCCGAGGGGCCCGCGGATCCACTCGAGTACGCCTACATGACGCACCTGCCGGAGCGGCTCGACAAGGACGGCACGACGTTCGAAGTGGGGTCGCCCACCGCCGAGAAGGTCGTTCATGTCTACGAGGACATGCGCTGCCCCGTGTGCGGTGCGTACGAGGCGGGCGGCGCGGCAGCCGTGCGCGAAGAGGTTCTCTCCGGTGAGGTCAGGGCCGAGTACACGCTGGCCTCGTTCCTCGACGACCGGCTCGGCGGTTCCGGGTCGGTGCGGGCCGCGAACGCGCTGCGGGCCGCTTTCGACCGGGGCAAGTTCATCGAGTACCACGACATCCTGTTCGCCCATCAGCCGGAGGAGTCGGTCGACGGGTACACGGATGCCTTCCTGCTGCACATGGCGTCTCAGGTGCAGGGGCTGCGCAGCAAGGAGTTCGACTCCGCGGTGCGCACCATGAAGTACCGCGACTTCGTCAGCGCTTCCCAGCGGGCGTACGAGGCCGCTCAGGCACCCGGGACTCCCGCGTTCGTGGTGAACGGCACCATGCTGGACGGTGACTGGCGGGAGTACATGTTCGACCGGCACATGGTGGGACTGGTGCTGGGCATGCCCGGAGCCGACCACGGACCCGACGGCGACTGGGAGTGACCCGACCCGCTCCCCGCGCTCACCGTGCCCCGCCGACCGGGCGCACCATCATGTCGTACAGGTCGGGTCCGCCCCCCAGCCGTGCCTGTCCGACCCGGGTGTAGCCCCAGGCGTGGTACGCGGCGCGGGCTGCTTCGCTCTTCGGGTGGACGTTCAGGAGGACGCGTTCCGCGGTGAGGGGGGTCAGGAGGGTGTCGTGGAGGCGGTGGGCGAGGCCGCGGCCTCGCCAGGGGGCGCGGACCGCGAGTTCCATCAGGCCGAAGGTGCGGCGGCCGTCCTCGTGGCGCAGGGCCGCCGGGACCGGTTCGGTCAGTTCGTCCCACCAGGGGGTGTCCGGCGGGACGGGGTGTCCGTACGCCATGCCGACCGGTTCGCCGGAGGCGGTGCGGGCCAGGGTGGCGCGGAAGCCCGGCCGCCGGGTCAGGTCCGGGAAACGGGCGAACGCGGCCGCGACGTCCTCGGCGGTCTCGCAGTGCGGCGGCTCGGCGAAGGCGTCCGCGTAGACCCGGCGGAAGTCGGCCGCGGCCGCGGCGGCGCCCGGGCCGTCCAGGGACGTCACGGTGAGGGGTTCGTCCTGCGGGGCCATGGTGCCTGCCTCAGTCGGTGGTGAGTGCGGTGATCAAAGGGGCCGGGTCCGCCCCGGCGGGGAGGCCGGTGACCTGGGCGTCGCCCAGTTCGACCAGGCGCCAGACGCCGGTGTCGGCGCGGCGGGCCAGGTCCGTCGTGACGAACCGGCAGGGCAGCGCGGCGACCAGCGGGCGGAACGCGTCCAGCGCCGGTTCGGGCCGCAGGGCGGGGGTGTCGGGGTGGGCGGTGACGAGCAGCGGGGCGCCGTTCAGCCACCACACGCGCGCCTCGCCCACGGCCCGGTCGAAGGGTTCGAAGGCGCGCAGGACGATGCCGCCGGCGAGGTCGTCGGACTGGAGCGCGGCGAAGCGGGTCACGACGCGGTGCAGGGCGGCGGTGTCGGCGAGGTCCGGGACGTGACAGGCCTCGTCCCACTCGTGCTTGCGGGACTTGACGTAGTCCTTGACGATGCCGGGCCCCGCGGGGAGGACGGCGGCGAGCGCGGCCAGCCCGGCGGGGGAGGGCACCGCGTGCGGGGCGCAGGGGACGTACGCGGTGGGCGGGGTCACGGACGCGAACCCGGCGTACCAGCCCGGGAGTTCGTGCGCCGTCCGGTACATCTCCGGGGTGGTGCGCAGCCGCGCCCCGCGCCGGTCCAGGGCTGTGGCCAGGTCCGCGTAGCGCGGCGCGGGGATCATCCAGCCCCGGTACCGGACGGGCCCGAGGCCGGGCGGCACCCGGCGTACCGCCTCGTCCGCGCGGCCCGCGAGCAGGGCGTCGTGGTCGAGGAGGGCCACGGCCGCCCCGGCGTCCCGGGCCGCGGCCGCCTCGGCGGCGAACTGCGGGTCGCAGGCGGCCGGACGCAGCGGATCGCGGCAGAAGAGGAGCGCCGTGGCGGTGGGCATCGGGTCACCGTAGCCGCTCGACTGCCCGCGGCGCGTGGCGGTTTCCCGGCCGGCCCGTGCGCGGTGCGGCCGAGCGTCGCCGCGGCTCGGACGGACGCTCCCGGGAACACGGCGGCCGGCCGGTGCGCGCATGTGCGCCGTTGATGCGCCCGCCCGGCTGGGCATGCAATGGGGGAGACCTCCGTCCAGGGAGGCCCCGTCGAGGAGGGAACCATGGCTGCCGAGTCCCCCAGGCCCGATCAGACTCCCGAAGCGTCCGTCGAAGTGATCCGCCCCGTCCCCGAGCTCGTGCTGCTCGGAGCCTGCGGCTGCGGTTCGGGCTGCGGCTGCGGCTGCCAGTCGGGAGCGCCCTGCCAGTGCGGCGGCTGCTGCGGCTGACCCGGACCTGCCCACGCACATGAGGGCCCCGCACGCCCGGCGTGCGGGGCCCTCATGTGCGTTCACCTCAGGCAGGCGGTGCGGAGGAGGCGCGGGGCGCCGGTGGTCAGGCGCTCTCGGCCAGGTGTCCTCGGTCAGGCGCCCTCGGTCACGGCGCCGCCCTGCTGGACCTCGTCCGCGTGCTCACCCGTCACCAGGTACACGACCCGCTTGGCCACCGACACCGCATGGTCGGCGAACCGCTCGTAGTAGCGGCCGAGCAGCGTCACGTCCACGGCCGTCTCGATGCCGTGCTTCCATTTCTCGTCCATCAGGTGCTGGAAGAGCGTGCGGTGCAGCTGGTCCATCTCGTCGTCGTCCTGCTCCAGCTGCATCGCCAGATCGACGTCCTTGGTGATGATGACCTCGGCGGCCTTCGCCATCAGGCGCTGCGCCAGCTGCCCCATCTCCAGGAGCGTCGCGTGCAGGTCGTGCGGCACGGCCCGGTCCGGGAAGCGCAGCCGGGCCAGCTTCGCCACGTGCTGCGCGAGGTCGCCGCTGCGCTCCAGGTCGGCGCTCATCCGCAGCGAGGTGACCACGATCCGCAGATCGGTCGCCACCGGCTGCTGCCGGGCGAGCAGCGCTATGGCCCGGGCCTCCAGGTCGTGCTGGAGGTCGTCCACCTTCTGGTCGGCGGCGATCACGGACTCCGCGAGCTTCAGGTCGGCGTCGAGCATGGCCGTGGTGGCGCGCCCGATCGCCGACCCGACAAGGCGGGCCATCTCGACCAGGCCCTCGCCGATCGAGTCCAGTTCCTCGTGGTACGCGTCACGCATACGAACGTCCCTCTCTGACTCTGTGCGGGGGCCGGGGCAGCCCCACGGTCCCACGTTCGGCCCTGTACGCGTCCGGATCCGGCACCGCAAGTGAATCGCCCCCGTACCCCAGGTGAACTCTGGGCGACGAGTGTTCGAGCTGCCACCCGGACGGCTGTGGAGGAGTCGCCCGTGCCGCATAACCTGAAGACATGGACGTGAACGCGGCGGTCGCCGCAGCGGCAGCGATCGCCGGGGTGTGCACCGGTGTCATCGCGATGCTGGCGTTCCGCTGGAGCGAACGCGACCAGAAGCGCCCCACCCGCACCTCCCTGCACACGGACCCGGTCCTTCCGCCCGGCGTCGACACGGTCCTGTCCGTGCTCCGCTCCTCCGCCGTCGTCCTCGACGAGGCGGACAGCGTGGTCAAGGCCAGCTCCGCGGCGTACGCCCTCGGCCTCGTGCGCGGCGGCAAGCTCGCCGTCGACCCCATGCTGCAGATGGCCCGCGACACCCGGCGCGACGGCGAGATACGCCAGGTCGAGCTCGACCTGCCGCGCCGCGGCACCGGACG
Source organism: Streptomyces sp. SID5785 (assembly GCF_009870065.1). Taxonomy (GTDB): domain Bacteria; phylum Actinomycetota; class Actinomycetes; order Streptomycetales; family Streptomycetaceae; genus Streptomyces. The sequence continues at coordinate 6,610 of NZ_WWIA01000698.1, forward strand.
CGGCGACACCCTCGCGGTGTCCGCCCGCGTGGCCCCGCTCGGCTCCCGCCTGGTGCTGCTCCTCGTCGAGGACCTCACCGAGGCACGCCGTATCGAGGCCGTCCGCCGCGACTTCGTCGCCAACGTGAGCCACGAGCTGAAGACCCCGGTCGGCGCCCTCTCGCTGCTGTCCGAGGCTGTCATGGACGCCTCCGACGACCCCGAGGCCGTCGAGCGCTTCGCCGGCCGCATGCAGATCGAGGCGACCCGCCTGACCAGCCTGGTCCAGGAGCTCATCGACCTCTCCCGGGTGCAGAACGACGACCCGCTGGAGGACGCCGAGCCGGTCCGCGTCGACGAACTCGTCGCCGAGGCCATGGACCGCTGCCGCCAGCCCGCCGCCAGCAAGCAGATCACGATGGCGACGAACACGCTGGTGTCCGCGGGAGCCGAGAAGGGCGACGGCGGACGACGGGCGGGCGGCACCGCCGACCTCAACGTGTGGGGCAACCGCGGCCAGCTCGCCGCCGCCCTCGGCAACCTCGTCGAGAACGCGGTCAACTACTCACCCGCCCGCACCCGCGTCGGGATAGCCGTGCGCCGGGTGAGCGCACCCGGCGGAGACCTCATCGAACTCGCCGTCACCGACCAGGGCATCGGCATCTCCGACAAGGACAAGGAGCGCATCTTCGAGCGCTTCTACCGCGTCGACCCGGCCCGCTCCCGTGCCACCGGCGGCACCGGCCTCGGCCTCGCCATCGTCAAGCACGTGGCCGCCTCGCACGGCGGGGAGGTCACCGTGTGGAGCTCCGAGGGACAGGGCTCCACCTTCACGCTGCGGCTGCCCGAGGCGGCCGCGGCCACCGGTTCCCGCAAGACCACCGCATCAGGCCCCGGAGACGTACGCGACGAAGACGACGCACACGGGCCCGGACACACAACCGCATACGAATCCATTCCTGCCGCCCCGGAGGTCCTTCCGTGACCCGAGTGCTCGTCGTAGAGGACGAGGAGTCCTTCTCCGACGCCCTGTCCTACATGCTCCGCAAGGAGGGCTTCGAGGTCGCCATCGCGGCCACCGGGCCCGACGGCCTGGACGAGTTCGAGCGCAACGGCGCCGACCTCGTGCTGCTCGACCTGATGCTGCCCGGCCTGCCCGGCACCGAGGTCTGCCGCCAGCTGCGCGGCCGCTCCAACGTGCCGGTCATCATGGTGACCGCCAAGGACAGCGAGATCGACAAGGTCGTCGGCCTGGAGATAGGAGCCGACGACTACGTGACCAAGCCCTTCTCCTCGCGCGAGCTGGTGGCCCGCATCCGGGCCGTCCTGCGCCGCCGCGGCGAGCCGGAGGAGGTCGCGCCGCAGGCCCTGGAGGCCGGCCCGGTCCGGATGGACGTGGACCGGCACGTCGTCACGGTCGGCGGCTCCAAGGTCGACCTCCCGCTCAAGGAGTTCGACCTCCTGGAGATGCTCCTGCGCAACGCGGGCCGCGTGCTCACCCGCATGCAGCTCATCGACCGGGTCTGGGGCGCGGACTACGTCGGCGACACCAAGACGCTCGACGTCCACGTCAAGCGCCTGCGCGCCAAGATCGAGCCCGACCCGGGAGCCCCGCGCTACCTGGTGACGGTCCGCGGCCTGGGTTACAAGTTCGAGCCGTAGGCCGGCCCGGCCCGCCCGCGGGCCCGCACACACGCCCGGAGGGCGGCTCCCCAGGTCGGGAGCCGCCCTCCGGGCGTGGTGTTGTGCGGGTGCGGGTCGCTCAGCGGCCCGCGGCCGGGCTCTCGGAGCCCGCCGCCGCGCCGCCGGCCTCCGGCGTCGCGGAACCGGTCGCGGCGTCCGTCGCCGAGCCGGTCGCCGACTCGGACGCGGTGGCCTCGCCGGACGGCGTCTTCGAGCCGGCCGGGGACGAGACGGGCGCCGACGGGGTCGCCGGGATCTCGCTGGGTCCCCACTTCTGGAAGTAGGACTCGGCGGGCACCACGAACGCCTTGAGCTTGACGGCACCGGCACCGCTGAAGCGGAAGGTGATCGCCTGCGCGTTGCCGTCCAGGACCGCGGTGCGGCTGTTGGGGAGCTCGGCGGTGGCGTTGCCCTTGCCGCCGAGGACGACCGAGCCGCCGGCCGGGACCTCGATCTTCGCGGCGCCCTTGGCGCCGGTGAGCTTCGCGGTCTTGCCGACGCCGTCGACGGTGATCGCGTCGAGGGTCTGCGCCTCGGTGCCGTTGTTGAAGAGCGTGGCGGTGACCACGGCCGGGCCCTTGGACTCGAGGTCCGGCTGGGTGATGACGGTGGCGTTCTGGACCTTGATGTCGCCGACCGTGATCGCTGCGTTGTCGGGCTTGACCTCGAGCGTCTGGGCGTTGTTGCCGGCGCCGCACGCGGCGAGCGAGGCGATCGAGAACGCGATGGCGGCGGCGGCGAGGGCGCCGCGTCGAAGGCTGCTGCTCACGGCGGCGGCAACTCCTTGAACGGGGGCGGACTGGGTGGATCGGACGGCACCACCGACAGGGAGGTAAAGCCGTCCTAAGGGTCTGTCAGCGGCCTTAGGTTACCGAGCCGTCCCCCGGCCGCCGCACCCGACCCGCCTCTAGGGGGTGTCACGCCGTTCTCCCGTCCCCGGACGGACGCGCGGGCCACCCGGCGCGCCCGCGTTCCGGCATCCCTTGTCCACCATTCAATTGGCCGCGCTCCAGGTGGGGGGCCCGCGGATTTCCCGTAAGGAATGCGCAGCGGTCAGGAAAAACGATCACCGGGTGCCGTGAATCCCGGTGATCAATTCCGGATTCGACTCGAACGGACCTCCGGCGGCGCGAACGGAGTAGCGGAAGTTCAGCGCTTCGAACCACACAAAACGGGACGTTCGGCCCTTGGCGGGCCCTCCGGAGGGCCCCAGACGGGCAGGTTTCGGCTTCGTCGGACAGTGGCTCCCACCTGCGAATACCGTCCTCCGCTACCCCTCCGCAGCACGTTCCTGTTGTTGTTGTCAAGCCCCGAGATATGCCCTGACCTGCGAAAACGCCATTCAGAACGCGCAGTTTCCGTGTTACCCTGGATAGCCACGGAAGGGGTACCTGTCACATGACGTTCAAGGTTGGCGACACCGTGGTCTATCCCCATCACGGGGCCGCGCTGATCGAGGCTATCGAAACTCGCCAGATCAAAGGCGTGGACAAGACCTACTTGGTGCTGAAGGTCGCCCAGGGCGACCTGACGGTACGTGTGCCAGCGGACAATGCGGAGTTCGTCGGCGTGCGTGATGTGGTCGGTCAGGACGGGCTCGACCGGGTCTTCGAGGTGCTGCGCGCGCCGTACGCCGAGGAGCCCACGAACTGGTCGCGCCGTTACAAGGCAAACCTGGAGAAGCTCGCCTCCGGTGATGTCATCAAGGTCGCGGAGGTAGTGCGTGACCTGTGGCGCCGGGAGCGTGAGCGCGGACTGTCCGCAGGTGAGAAGCGCATGCTCGCCAAGGCTCGGCAGATCCTGGTGAGCGAGCTCGCGCTCGCGGAGAACACGAACGAGGACAAGGCCGAGGCCCTGCTCGACGAGGTCCTGGCGTCCTGACGCGCGCCGTAGCCGCGTAGAAAACATGCCGTGGTGCCCGATGACCCTGATGGTGTCGCCGGGCGCTGCGGCATGTCCGTACCCGGAACCCGCATCCCTGCCGGTGCGCGCCGGCTCGCGTCCCCCACGGTCCGCCACCCCCGCACCACGGCGCCGGTCCTCCGGCCTCATCGGTGCGTACTCGGTGTGCCGGGCCCGGGCGGCTGGCTCGACCGGATGTCACGGAAGGGGTCCGGTCAAGGCCTGCGCCCGGCACGATGTGGCCATACCCACCACCCCCGAGCGTACAAACCTGAACGGAACCGATGTCTGACGAAACGCGTCCCGTAGCCGGTGACGCCCGCACCGCGGCCGTGATCCCGGCCGCCGGCCGGGGCGTCCGCCTCGGCCCCGGTGCCCCCAAGGCGCTGCGCGCGCTGGGCGGCACCCCCATGCTGATCCACGCCGTACGGGCCATGGCCGCGTCCCGCGCCGTGTCCGTCGTCGTGGTCGTCGCGCCGCCCGACGGCGCGGCCGAGGTCAAGAGCCTCCTCGCCGATCACACCCTGCCCGAGAGCACCGACTTCCTCGTCGTGCCCGGCGGCGAGTCCCGGCAGGAGTCGGTCAGGCTCGGGCTCGACGCCCTGCCCGGCGGCATCGACATCGTGCTCGTGCACGACGCCGCGCGCCCGCTCGTGCCCGTCGACACGGTCGACGCGGTCATCGAGGCGGTCCGCGACGGCGCCCCTGCCGTCGTGCCGGCGCTGCCCCTCGCCGACACCGTCAAGGAGGTCGTGCCCAGCACCGACGGCTCGCCCGAGCCCGTCGTCGCCACACCCGCCCGGGCCCGGCTGCGCGCGGTGCAGACGCCGCAGGGCTTCGACCACGCCACCCTCGTACGCGCCCACGAGACCGTCACCGACGCCGTCACCGACGACGCCGGGATGGTCGAGAAGCTCGGCCTCCAGGTCGTGCTCGTGCCCGGCCACGAAGAGGCGTTCAAGGTGACCCGGCCGCTCGACCTCGTCCTCGCCGAGACCGTCCTCGCCCGCAGGAGGGCCAACGATGGCTTCTGACCCGCACCCGGTGCTGCCGCAGGTCGGCATCGGCACCGACATCCACGCCTTCGAGGAGGGCCGCGAGCTGTGGTGCGCGGGCCTGAAGTGGGAGGGGCAGGGGCCGGGGCTCGCCGGGCACTCCGACGCCGACGTCGTCGCGCACGCCGCGTGCAACGCCCTGTTCTCCGCCGCCGGGCTCGGCGACCTCGGGCAGCATTTCGGCACCGGCCGGCCCGAGTGGTCCGGCGCGTCCGGTGTGACGCTGCTCGCGGAGGCGGCCCGCATCGTGCGGGAGGCCGGCTTCGTCGTCGGCAACGTCGCGGTGCAGGTCGTCGGGGACCGGCCCAAGATCGGCAAGCGCCGCGACGAGGCACAGAAGGTCCTCTCCGAGGCGGCCGGCGCCCCGGTCTCCGTGTCGGGTGCCACCACGGACGGCCTCGGCTTCCCCGGCCGCGGCGAGGGCCTGATGGCGGTCGCGACGGCACTGGTGGTCCGCGCCGCCGTGTGACACCCGTGCGACGGGAACGCCGAAATACCGGCGCGGACCGCGTTGTTCCCGCAGGATCGGCACCACGTCAGTCACCGTCACGGAACGAGGAGTGAGGCCATGTCCGCCCAGCTGTCCGACGAACTCAAGGCGCTGCTCGACAGCAAGGTCTTCATCGGGGTTGCCACCGTCCAGCCGGACGGAAGTCCGCAGGTGTCGCCTGTGTGGGTGAAGCGGGACGGTGACGACGTGCTGTTCTCGACGACGGTGGGCCGCCGCAAGGAGAAAAACCTGCGGCGGGATCCGCGGGTGACGATCCTGGTCCAGCCTGCGGACAACCCGTACGCGTACGCGGAGATCCGCGGCACCGCGGACATCACCTCGCAGGGCGGCCAGGAGCTGATCGACGAGCTGTCGCTGAAGTACACGGGCACGCCGTACGCGGAGTTCAACGCGAACGCGGCGGACGACGCGGAGCGTGTCGTGGTCCGCGTCCGGCCCCGCAAGGTGGTGGGCCGCCTCTGACGCCGCGGCCCGGCTGTCCGGGGCGGGCTCGGGGTGCGGGCCCTGGCACGGGGCCGGGGCCACTACCCTGGAGGGGTGACGATTCGCCTGTACGACACCAGCGCCCGGCAGATCCGTGATTTCACCCCGCTCACGCCGGGCTGTGTCTCGATCTACCTGTGTGGCGCCACCGTGCAGGCCGCACCGCACATCGGGCACATCCGCTCCGGCCTCGACTTCGACATCATGCGCCGCTGGTTCACGTACCGCGGCTACGACGTGACGTTCGTGCGGAACGTGACGGACATCGACGACAAGATCATCCGCAAGGCGGCCGAGCAGAACCGGCCGTGGTGGTCCATCGGGTACGAGAACGAGCGGGCGTTCAACGACGCCTACGACGCGCTCGGCTGCCTGCCGCCCACCTACGAGCCGCGGGCCACCGGCCACGTGCCCGAGATGATCGAGATGATGCGCGGCCTCATCGAGCGCGGTCACGCGTACGAGGCCGACGGCAGCGTCTACTTCGACGTGCGGTCCTTCCCCGGCTACCTGGAACTGTCGAACCAGGACCTGGACGACCTGCGCCAGCCCGACGAGGGCGTCTCCGGCAAGCGCGACCCGCGTGACTTCGCCATGTGGAAGGCGACCAAGCCGGGCGAGCCCGACTGGGAGACGCCCTGGGGCCGCGGCCGTCCGGGCTGGCACCTGGAGTGCTCGGCGATGGCCCACAAGTACCTGGGCTCCGCGTTCGACATCCACGGCGGCGGCATCGACCTGATCTTCCCGCACCACGAGAACGAGATCGCCCAGGCCAAGGCCTTCGGCGACGCGTTCGCGGCGTACTGGGTGCACAACTCCTGGGTCACGATGTCCGGCGAGAAGATGTCCAAGTCGCTGGGCAACTCCGTGCTGGTCGGCGAGATGGTCAAGCACTGGCGCCCCATCGTGCTCCGCTACTACCTGGGCACCCCGCACTACCGCTCGACCATCGAGTACAGCGAGGAGGCCCTGCGCGAGGCCGAGTCCGCGTTCGCGCGGATCGAGGGCTTCGTCCAGCGCGTCACCGAGCTGGCCGGGGGCACCGTCGCCCCGGCCGACGAGGTGCCGCCCGCGTTCGCCGAGGCCATGGACGACGACCTCGGCGTCCCGCAGGCCCTCGCCGTCATCCACACCGCCGTCCGCCAGGGCAACAGCGCGCTGGCCGCCGACGACAAGGAAGCCGCCGTCGCCCGCCTCGCCGAGGTCCGCGCGATGCTCGGCGTCCTCGGGCTCGACCCCCTCGACCCGCACTGGGCCGGCGAGGGCGACCGCACCGAGGACCTGCACGGCGTCGTCGACACCCTCGTGCGGCTCGTGCTCGACCAGCGCGAATCGGCCCGCGCCCGCAAGGACTGGGCGACGGCCGACGCGATCCGCGACCAGCTCGGCCAGTCCGGGCTCGTCATCGAGGACAGCCCCTCCGGCCCCCGCTGGAGCCTCGGCGCACGCTGAGACCGGGCGAATGTGCCGCCCGGGCGATCGGGCGGCACACTGCATAGACGTACATCCACAGATTTCCGCAGAGACAGGTAGGTCATGGCCGCCAACAACAACCGCCGCATGTCCGGCAAGAAGGGCGCGCAGGTCGGCAGTGGCGGCCAGCGGCGCAAGGGCCTGGAGGGCAAGGGCCCGACCCCGCCCGCCGAGATGCGCAAGAAGCACAAGAAGAACCGCATCGCGACGGCCCAGGCCAAGCGGGCCCAGGGCCGTCCCGGCAACCGCACCGGCGGCCCCCGCGGCAAGGCGACCTCCGAGATGGTCGTCGGCCGCAACCCCGTCGTCGAGGCGCTGCGCGAGGGCGTGCCCGCGGTGACGCTGTACGTGCAGCAGTTCATCGACAACGACGAGCGGGTGCGCGAGGCGCTCCAGCTCGCCGGCGAGCGCGGCGGCATCCACCTCATGGAGGCCCCGCGCCCCGAGCTCGACCGCATGACGAACGGGCTCAACCACCAGGGCCTCGTCCTCCAGGTTCCGCCGTACGAGTACGCGCACCCCGAGGACCTGGTCGCCGCCGCCTACGACGAGGGCCAGGACCCGCTGATCGTCGCCCTCGACGGCGTCACCGACCCGCGCAACCTGGGCGCCGTCGTCCGCTCCGTCTCCGCGTTCGGCGGCCACGGCGTCCTCGTGCCCGAGCGGCGCGCGGCCGGCATGACCGCCGGTGCGTGGAAGACCTCGGCCGGCACCGCCGCCCGCACCCCGGTCGCCCGCGCCACGAACCTGACTCGCGCCCTGGAGCAGTACAAGAAGGCGGGGATCGCCGTCGTCGGCCTGGCCGCGGACGGCGAGCACACCGTCGGCGACCTGGCGGCGCTCGAGGGCCCCGTGGTCATCGTCGTCGGCAGCGAGGGCAAGGGCCTGTCGCGGCTGGTCGGCGAGACCTGTGACTTCCGGGTGCGGATCCCGATGCCGGGCGGCGCCGAGTCGCTGAACGCGGGAGTCGCGGCCGGAGTCGTGCTGTACGAGGCGGCCCGCCGCCGCGCCTGACGGGGCGCCCGGCGAGGTGCCCCACGAGGGTCCCCGGCGACGCCCGTCGGGGGCCTGACCAGGCCCGGTCCGGGCTTGACGGGGTCCGGACATTTCGGTGGGCGTGAGGCAGTGTCCTAAACACACATCACTCGGTTAGATGAGTGTGGACACCAGAACGCCCCGCACTCCCTCGGGGGATCGCTCGTCGGGATTCGACGACGGCCCCGCGCTGAGCATGGTGAAGGTGCCGTGCGACCCGGCGCAGGTCATCGTCAACCACGCGAGCTTCCGCGTGCAGCTCCCCCGGGGGCAACAGACGCAACTCCCGCGCATCGCACGGCACGTGAGCGCCCTGGGCCCGCGCGTCCCCGTCATCACCGCCGCGGGCACCCCCGGCGCACGCCGCCGCCGCGTCGTCATGAGCGGCGGCGACCTCGCCACCAGCGGGCTGCTGCAGGGCGCCCGCCGGGTCGGCGACCTCGACGACGGCGGATCCACCCAGGTCATCCCCCGCGTCGACCTCGACCGCGACCTCGCCGACGACCTCGACCTGTACCGCGACGAGCCGACGCAGGAGACGCCCGTCATCGGCCGGCAGGCCGGCGGTCCCGGCGGCGACGGCACCCGGATCCTGCCGCAGATGCGGCAGGCGGGCAGCGCCTTCGAGGAGACCGGCGAACTCGACCAGGTCGTCTACGACGAGGAGTTCGAGGGCCCGGACGGCGACGCGGAGCACGAGCGCGCGGCCCGCCGCTACGGCCCCGTACGCCACGCCTACTACCCGGGCCGCCGGATGAACCTGGGTGTCGTGCTGCTCCCGCTGCGCGTCTTCCTCGGCTTCATCTCCATCTACGCCGGCATGGGCAAGCTCTGCGACCCCGTCTACTTCGACGGCGGCGAGCGCGGCTCCATGGTCAAGTGGCTCAACTCCCTGCACCCGTGGGAGCTTGCCGAGCCGCTGCGCGACTGGGCGCTCCAGCACCCCGTCGGCGCCGGCCTCGCCATCGCCTTCCTCCAGGTCATCGTCGGCGTCCTGACCGTGTTCGGGCTCTGGCAGCGGCTCGCCGCCGTGTTCGGCGCACTGCTCTCGGCGGCGCTGCTCGTCACCGTCAGCTGGAAGACCGTCCCGGCCTACGACACGCCGGACATCATCTACCTGGCCGCCTGGTCGCCGCTGATCATCGCGGGCGCCCCGGTCTACTCGATCGACGGCCGGCTCGCCGGCGGCGCCTGGCGGCGGCTCGGCCCCCGCGCCGCCCTCACCGAACTGCGCCGCTACGTGCTGCGCCGCGGCACCGTCGTCGCCACGCTCGTCATCGGCTCCACGCTGCTCGTCGGCTCGCTGCTCGGCGCCGCCGTCCGCGACGCCGACCGCGTCACGGCCCCCGGCCCGGGCGACACCCCGCGCAACGAACTGCCCGGCTCCCCGCTCCCGTCCGAGCCCGGCCACCGCAAGGAGAAGCGCCACTCGCAGAGCCCGTCGGCGGTCGGCTCACCGACCCAGGGCACCACGTCGAGCCCGTCCGGCGCCCCGAGCGCGGCCCGCGAGACGGCCGGCGCCACCAGCGGCACGACGACGCCGAGCCAGACGCAGGGCACCACCGCGGGCCAGGCCCCGCCGCAGCAGACGACACCGCAGCAGCCCCCCGCGGGCGGTGACGGCACCGGCGGGCCCACCTCCGGCGGGACGACCGGCGGCGGCACCACGGGCGGCTCCGACGGCGGCGGCTCCGGCTCCGACGGGGGCGGCGGCGCCGACAAGCCCGGCCTCGTCGGCGGCCTGCTCGGCGGCTGACCCCGGCCGCACCGCACGACGGCGGGGCCCCGCACACCGAGTGTGCGGGGCCCCGCCGTCGTGTGCGGGCCGCTTCAGTGGGCCGGTGCGGCCAGCTCCTTCGCGGCCTCCGTCAGGTCCTTCGCCGTGTCGATCGCCCGCCAGTACGCGCCCTGCGGGAGCGGGAAGCCGGCCAGCCGCTTCGCCCGCGCCAGGTGCGGGAACGTCGTGCGCTCGTGGTCACCGACGTCCGGCAGCAGCGAGGCGAACTCCGCGGAGAACACGTACACGCCCGCATTGATCAGGAACGGCGACGGCGGCGCCTCGACGAAGTCCGTGATGTGCCCGAACGCGTCGGTCTCCACCGCGCCCCACGGGATCCGCGGCCGGGCCAGCGCCAGGGTCGCCGTCGCCTCCCGCTCCGCGTGGAAGTCGGCCATCTCACGCAGCGAGAACCGCGTCCAGATGTCGCCGTTCGTCGCGTACCAGGGGCGGTCCGCGTGCGGCAGGTGCGCCGCCGCGAACTTCAGGCCGCCGCCACGGCCCAGCGGCTCCTTCTCCACCGCCGTCGTGACCCGCAGCGGCAGCTCCGCGTCGCGCAGCCAGTCCTGCAGCACCTCCGCGAGATGCCCGCAGGACACCACCGCGTCGGTGACCCCCTCGGCGGCCAGCCAGGCCAGCTGGTGCCCGATGATCGGCATCCCGGTGCCCGGGATCTCCACCATGGGCTTGGGACGGTCGTCGGTGTAGGGGCGCAGGCGCGAACCCTGGCCGCCCGCCAGGACGACGGCCTGGGTCGGGCGGTGCTGCGGGAAAGCGTGCGGGCCGTGCGCGGCCGGTTCGGCGGTCGTCATGACCGGAACCTTAGCCGCGCACGGCCCGTGGGACGGTGAGGGGCGGTGCGCCCGGGATCAGCCGCGGAAGCCGGCGACGCCCGAGGCGAAGGCGGTGTCGCACACCGGGCGGGCGTACGACTGGGCGCGGGCCGGACCGTACGCCTGCACGGCGGCACGGCCGAGGGCCTTGGCGATCGACATGCAGTGCTTGGCCAGCGACGGGCGCCGGTCCACCTCCTGCTGCAGGTGCGTGAGGGCGACGCCCGGGTTCTCCTCCTGGAGTTCCTCGAGCAGGCGGTCACGCAGAATGTCCTGCGGGGCACGGGACTTGGCGCGGGCCGACACGTCCTGCGCGGAAGCTGTCAGGATGGAGTCCGAGGAACCTCCCGACCAGTTGACCCGGGTGACCGCGAGGGTCCCGGAGAGCACCAGCATCACCGGCAGGACGAAGGCGAGCGTGCGGGCGGCGCGGCGGGCGGGACCCTGGCCCCGGGCTCGGCGCGACCTCTGGGTGTAGTTAGCGGAGTGCGTCACGCGAGTGAGCGTAGCGGTCGGTGATGATTTGGCGACATTTAGTCACTCGACCGAGCGACGGTTAACTGCGTTTCTTTGCTTGGGCGTTGACGCACCCGGCCCAAAAGTCCTATTTGCCGGGGTATTTGTCGACAACGAGCACCGCGCGCGACCGGCCGGACGGAACGCACGAGGGGCCCCGCGCCGCGGCGCGGGGCCCCTCGGGGCGTGTCGGCAGGAGATGCCGCCGGGGTCAGTCCGACAGGCGCTCGCCCGTGGACGTCGCGAACACGTGGGTCTCGCCCGGACGCGGCACGACGTGCAGCTGGGCGCCCTTCTCCGGGACCTGCCGGCCGTTGACCCGGACCACCAGGTCCTTGTCCTCGCCGCCGACGCGCGCGCTGCCGTAGACGTAGCCGTCGGCGCCGAGCTCCTCGACCACGTTCACGGAGACCGCGAGACCGGCCGGGGCGTCGCCCGAGTCCTTGCTGAGCGTCTTGGAGGCCTCGCCGCCGCCGTGCTCGACGACGTCGAAGTGCTCGGGGCGCACGCCGACGGTCACCGTCGTGTCGCCCTTGTCCGCGGCCGCCTTGAGGGCGTCGCGGTTCACCGGCACGACCGAGTTGCCGAACTTCACGCCGCCGTCGGTGATCGGGACCTCGACGAGGTTCATCGCCGGGGAGCCGATGAAGCCGGCGACGAACAGGTTGGCCGGCTTGTCGTACATGTTGCGCGGGGAGTCCACCTGCTGGAGCAGACCGTCCTTGAGCACGGCGACGCGGTCGCCCATGGTCATGGCCTCGACCTGGTCGTGCGTGACGTACACGGTGGTGATGCCGAGACGGCGCTGCAGCGAGGCGATCTGCGTACGCGTCGACACACGGAGCTTGGCGTCGAGGTTCGACAGCGGCTCGTCCATGAGGAACACCTGCGGCTCACGCACGATCGCGCGGCCCATCGCCACACGCTGACGCTGACCGCCGGAGAGCGCCTTCGGCTTGCGGTCCAGGTACTCGGTGAGGTCGAGGATCTTCGCGGCCTCCTCGACCTTCTGCCGGATCTCCGCCTTGTTCACGCCGGCGATCTTGAGCGCGAAGCCCATGTTGTCGGCGACGGACATGTGCGGGTAGAGCGCGTAGTTCTGGAACACCATGGCGATGTCCCGGTCCTTCGGCGGCAGGTGCGTGACGTCGCGGTCACCGATGCGGATCGCTCCGCCGTTGACGTCCTCGAGACCCGCGAGCATGCGCAGGGAGGTCGACTTGCCGCAGCCGGACGGACCGACGAGGACGAGGAACTCGCCGTCCTCGATCTCGATGTCCAGGCCGTCGACGGCGGGCTTGGTGGAACCCGGGTACACGCGGGTCGCCTTGTCGAACGTGACAGAAGCCATGGCTGTGAAGCCCCCTTCACCGGCAGGAACGTGCCGGACGATCCGTTGTAAAGGTGGTGAGCCACTGCGGCGGTGCCGCACTGGTGTAGTCCACGCGGGTGAACTGATCGGACCGTACCCGGCAGGACAGGTGTCTGTCAGTAGGTCCGGCGCTGTGGGATTCGCCGAGATTTTCGAGGAGCCCGGCGCCGGGTTTGGTTACACTGCTCGGGCTGCCTCCTTAGCTCAGCTGGTCAGAGCGCCGCTCTTGTAAAGCGAAGGTCGTCGGTTCGAATCCGACAGGGGGCTCTGCGCACCGGACGGAAGACGTCCCCCGCGATCACCGATCGCGGGGGACGTCCCGGTTTCAGGGGAGTCCTCGAGGCGCGGGAGGACGGGGTCAGTGGCGGCCCGCGATGCGGTTTGCCGTCCTGGCCAGTCGGGATGCGTCCGTGGTGTGGGTGGTCAGCTCCCGGCGGTCGGCCGCGGCGTACGTGGCGTACATGCCGTGGACGCCGAGCCAGCGGAAGGGCTCGGGTTCCCACTTGCGGACCTTGTGGTCGACCCAGGGCAGGGTGGTGAGGTCGGTCGGGCCCGACTGGCCGGAGTCCTGCTGGACCAGGTCGCGCAGGGTGCGGGCGGCGAGGTTGGCGGTGGCGACGCCCGAGCCGACGTAGCCGCCCGCCCAGCCGAGGCCCGTCGAGCGGTCGAGGGTGACCGTGGCGCACCAGTCGCGGGGTACGCCGAGGACGCCGGACCAGGCGTGGGCGATCCCGACACCGGCGAGCTGGGGGAAGAAGCGGGTCAGGATCTCGTGCAGGGCCTCGATCGTGCGGGCCTGGGTACGGCCGTCGTTGTCCGTCTTCGAGCCGAAGCGGTAGGGGACGCCGCGGCCGCCGAGCGCGATGCGACCGTCCGCGGTGCGCTGCGCGTACATGTACGCGTGCGCCATGTCCCCGAGGGTCTCGCGGCCCTCCCAGCCGATCGACTCCCACTGCTCCGGCGTCAGCGGCTCCGTCGCGATCATCGAGGAGTTCATGGGGAGCCAGGTGCGGCGCTGGCCCTTGAGCGACGCGGTGAAGCCCTCGGTGCAGCGCAGGACGTAGGGCGCGCGGACCGTGCCGTAGGGCGTGACCGCGTGCTTCGGCTTGATCTCGGTGACCGGGGTCGACTCGTGGATCGTGACGCCGAGCGTCTCGACCGCCCGCGCCAGGCCCTTGAGGAGCTTCACCGGGTGCAGCCGGGCGCCGTGCGGGGTCCACGTCGAGCCGACGGCGCCCGCGACGCGCACCCGGTTCGCCGTCTCGCGCGCGCCGTGCAGCGTCCGGTCCTTCTCGCCGTACGAGAGCTCGGCCGCGTGGAAGGACTTCAGGCGCGCCAACTGGGCCGGGGTGTACGCGACTTCGAGGACGCCGCCGTGATGGATGTCCGCGTCGATCTTCTCGGCGCGCGCGGTCTCGACGACCTCGGTCACCGTCTCGTTCATCGCCTGCTGGAGGCGGACGGCGGCGTCGTGGCCGTGCAGGGCGGCGTAGCGGTCGCGGCCGGCGATGCCGTTGTAGAGCCAGCCGCCGTTGCGCCCGGAGGCGCCGTAGCCGCAGAACTTCTGCTCCAGGACCGTGATCCGCAGGAAGGGGGCGGCCTTCTTGAGGTAGTACGCGGTCCACAGGCCGGTGTAGCCGCCGCCGACGATGACGACGTCGGCGTTCGCGTCGCCGTCGAGGGGTTCGCGGCTGTCGGGGAGGCCGTCGTCGGCGTACCAGTAGGAGATGCCGCCGTTGACGGGGGCGGCGCCGGGGTGCGAGCTGCTCATGGCGGTGGACGTTACTGCGGGGG
>NZ_WWIA01000699.1 GCF_009870065.1 Streptomyces sp. SID5785
TGACGATCATGATGGCCCTCTCCATGGCCGTCATCGCCTCGGTCATCGGCGCGGGCGGCCTCGGCGACCGCGTCTACCAGGCCCTCGCCTCCGTCGACGTCGGCGCCGCGCTCGCCGCCGGCATCCCGATCGTGCTCCTCGCCGTCGTCCTCGACCGCGTCACGGGCGCGGCCGGCGAACGCCTCGGCTCCCACGAGCACGCCCCGGCCCCCTGGAAGTGGGGCGTCGTCGCGGGCGGCACCGTCCTCGTCGCGCTCGTCACCCGCTTCGCCGACCGGCTCGACTGGCCGGACTCCTGGGTCGTGCGGATCGCCGCCCCCGTCAACGACGCCGTCGACTGGATGACCGACCACCTCTACACCGGCGTCCCCTACATCGGCGGCACCGCCGACTGGGCCGCGCACTTCACCACCTGGATCCTCGACCCGCTCCGTTCGGGTCTGACCTGGCTGCCCTGGTGGTCCGTGCTCCTGATCGTCGCCGCACTCGCCTGGCTGATCGGTACCTGGCGCACCGCCCTGACCGCCGCCGGCGCCATGGCCGCGATCGGCGTGCTCGGCGTCTGGAAGCCCTCGCTCGACACGCTCTCCCAGGTCCTCGCCGCCGTCGCGGTGACGCTCGTGCTCGGCTTCGCCATCGGCATCGCCGCGGCACGCAGCGCCCGCCTCGAACGCCTCCTGCGGCCCGTCCTCGACGTCTTCCAGACCCTGCCGCAGTTCGTGTACCTGATCCCGGTCGTCGCCCTCTTCGGCGTCGGCCGCGCCCCCGCGGTCGCCGCGGCCGTCGTCTACGCGCTGCCCGCCGTCGTCCGCATCACCACCCAGGGGCTGCGCCAGGTCGACCCCGCGGCGATGGAGTCGTCCCGCTCGCTGGGCGCCACGCCCGGTCAGCAACTCCGCCAGGTCCAGCTCCCGCTCGCCCGCCCGGCCCTGCTGCTCGCCGTGAACCAGGGCGTCGTCCTGGTCCTCGCCGTCGTCATCATCGGCGGCCTCGTGGGCGGCGGTGCCCTCGGCTACGACGTCGTGTTCGGCCTCGCCCAGGGCGACCTCGCCACCGGCCTCGTCGCCGGCGCCGCGATCGTCTGCCTCGGCCTGATGCTGGACCGCGTCACCCAGCCGACGGAACGCCGCACCCGCACCGGAAAGGGGGCCTGACCATGCGAACCACACGGACCACGCCGAACACACGGACCACGCGGACCATGCGAACCACACGGACCACACGGACCACGTCAACGGCAGGGACGTCACAGGCCGCACCGACGTCAGGTGCCCTGTCGGCAGGCGCACGCGCAGGCGCCCCGGGCAGCCCGCTCAGGAACCGCCGCCCTCGCCGTAGGACGCTCGCCGCCGTCGCCGGGGCCGGCGCCCTGCTGATGGTCACCGGCTGCGGCGCCGCCGACATGACCAAGCAGTCGTCCCCGTTCGCCAACGCCCACGGCGCCAAGACGGTGACCCTGTCCGTCCAGTCCTGGGTCGGCGCCCAGGCCAACGT
This sequence comes from Streptomyces sp. SID5785, assembly GCF_009870065.1. GTDB lineage: Bacteria > Actinomycetota > Actinomycetes > Streptomycetales > Streptomycetaceae > Streptomyces. The sequence continues at coordinate 1,495 of NZ_WWIA01000699.1, forward strand.
CGCCGTCGCCCAGTACCTCCTGGAACACGAGCTCGGCTACCGCGTCGACACCGTCCAGGTCGACGAGGTCCCCGCCTGGGACGCCCTCAGCCAGGGCCGCGTCGACGCGATCCTCGAGGACTGGGGCCACCCCGACCAGGAGGCCCGCTACGTCAAGGACAAGAAGACGATCGTGAACGGCGGTGGCCTCGGCGTCACCGGCCACATCGGCTGGTTCGTCCCGACGTACTTCGCCAAGGAACACCCCGACGTCACGAACTGGAAGAACCTCAACAAGTACGCCTCCCAGCTCAAGACCGCCGAGAGCGGCGGCAAGGGCCAACTCCTGGACGGCTCCCCGTCGTACGTCACGAACGACAAGGCGCTGGTCAAGAACCTGAAGCTCAACTACCAGGTCGTCTTCTCCGGCTCCGAGGCGGCCCAGATCACCCAGATGAAGCAGTTCGCCAAACAGAAGAAGCCGTTCCTGTCGTACTGGTACCAGCCGCAGTGGCTCTTCAAGAAGGTGCCGATGACCGAGGTGAAGCTGCCGCCCTACAAGGAGGGCTGCGACGCCGACCCGGACGCGATCACCTGCGCCTACCCGAAGACCCCGCTGCAGAAGTACCTCAACGCCGACTTCGCCCACGACGGCGGTGAGGCCGCGGCCTTCCTGAAGAACTTCCACTGGACCACCGAGGACCAGAACGAGGTGTCTCTCCTGATCGCCGAGCAGAAGCTCACCCCCGACCAGGCGGCGAAGAAGTGGATCGACCGCCACCGGTCCACCTGGAAGGCGTGGCTGCCCAAGTAGGCCTCCATCGAACGGACATGAGGCGCCGGCCGGTCAAGAGGCGTGACCGCACCGGCGGCTGGGCAGATTCCAGAGGCCGGGTGCCCTCCCTGACGGGGGCACCCGGCCTTTCTGTTCCCCGGGCCCGCCCCGCACGCCACCGCCAGCCCGCTGTTCAGAACCCGCTGTTCAGAACCTGCCGTTCAGAACCTGCCGTTCAGAAGGTCAGCCCAGGTTGTCGGCGATCCAGAACCTCAGCGATGCAGGTTCTCAGCGATCTCACGCAGCGCGGCCGTCGCCAGTCGCTGCAGACCCGGCCCGAACGTGATCCGCGTCGCCCCCGACTCGCCCCACTCCCGCAGCGAAGGCCCGCCGGGCGGCGCCGCCACGTTGACCGGCCCCTCGATCCCGGCCCGCAACCGCGGCAACGCCTCGGCCGGAGCCAGAATCGGATACACACAGTCGGCCCCGGCCTCCACATACAGCCGGGCCCGCTCGACCGCCTCCCCGACCGGATCCACCGCGCCCCTGAGGAACGTGTCGATCCGTGCATTTAGCACGATCCGCTCACCGGCCACCGCCCGTACCTCGGCCAGCCAGTCCGCGTGCCGCCGCGGATCGGCCAGACCGGCGCCCGGCCGGCCACCGGAACCGTCCGCACCCTCACCGGGGTGCGTCGAGTCCTCCAGATTGCACCCGACCGCGCCCGTCTCGAGCAGCCGCTCCACGAGCTCCTTCGGCGCGAGCCCGTACCCGCCCTCGATGTCCGCGGACACCGGGATCGACACCGACCGCACGATCCGGGCCACCGCCGCGAACATCTCGTCCGCCGGCGTCTGCCCATCCTCGTACCCGAGCGACGCGGCGATCCCCGCACTGGGCGTCGCCAGTGCAGGAAACCCGGCTTCCTCGAAAACCCGCGCGCTCGCCGCGTCCCACGGACCGGGCAGCACGAGCGGGTCGGCGGGGGAGCGATCGTGATGCAGTGCGCGGAACGTGTCGACAGCGCTCACCAGGCCGGCCCTCCGGGTTCGATGCGCCGGCTGACCATCAGCCGGTTCCAGCTGTTGATGGCGGCGATCGCCCCGATGAGATGGGCCAGCCCGCCCTCGTCGAACTCCTTGGCGGCCTCGTCCCACACCGCGTCCGGCACGAAACCGTCCGTCAGCACCGTGATCGCCTCGGTCAGTGCGAGCGCCGCCCGCTCCCGCGCGCTGAAGACGTCACCGGCCTCCCGCCACGCGCTCAGCATGGCGATGCGCTTCACGCTCTCCCCGTTCTTCTCCACCGCCACATCGACGTGCATGTCGAGGCAGAAGGCGCACGCGTTGATCTGCGAGGCCCGGATCATCACCAGCTCGGCCAGGACCGGGTCCCCGAGCCCCTTCTTCGCCGCCGCCCCGAGCGCCACCAACGCGTCCCGCACCGCCGGTGCGAGAACCGTCGTCCGCGCCGTCACTTGGCACCCGCCGGGGTGTAGTGACCGGGGACCATCCGCGCGGTCACCCCGAACCGGTTCCAGGCGTTGATCGTCGTGATCGCCGCTATCAGCTGCGCCAGTTCCTCCTCCTCGTAGAGCCGCGCCGCCTCCTCGTACACGTCGTCCGGCACGAAACCGTCGGTCAGGACCGTGATCGCCTCCGTCAGCGCGAGCGCCGCCACCTCCCGCTCCGTGTAGAAGTGCTTGGACTCCTCCCACGCGCTGAGCTGCACGATCCGCTCCACGCTCTCGCCGGCGGCCAGCGCGTCCTTGCTGTGCATGTCGAGGCAGAACGCGCAGTGGTTGATCTGCGAGGCCCGGATCTTCACCAGTTCGTACGTCACCGGGTCCAGCCCCTTACGGGCCGCCGTGTCCAGCCGGACCATCGCCTTGTAGACCTCGGGGGCGTGTCGGGCCGGGTCCAGCCGTGGGCTGTGCTCGTGCATCAGTGCCCGCCCCGCCGGCGCGGCAGACGCCGCCGCTCCGGTCCCGGTGCCCGTCCCGCCGTCCGCCGTCACGCTGTCCGTCGTCATGCCGTTCTCCGCCTCGCTGCCTGTCCTCGCGCCGTTCACCGGCGCGTCGTGGTCCGTCGCCGCGTGGTCCGTCCTCACGTGGTCCTTCATCCGGCCCCTGGCCTTCACGTGATCGACCGACGCCACGCGATCCGTGGTCATGTCTCGACCCTACGAACGCATTAGCCCAGCGGTATGGTCCATTCCCATGGCAGAACCATGGGCCACTTCCGCCCCCCGACAGGCGCTCGGCATCGACCTGCACATCGAGCCCACCGGCTCCGGCCTGCGCCGCGGCCTCACCGACGCCCTCCGCGAAGCCGTGCGCAGTGGCCGCCTCGCCCCCGGAACCCGCCTCCCCTCCTCCCGCACCCTCGCCGTCGACCTCGGCATCGCCCGCAACACCGTCGCCGACTCCTACGCCGACCTCGTCGCAGAGGGCTGGCTCACCGCCCGCCAGGGCTCCGGCACCCGCGTCGCCGAACGTCCCGTGGAGGCGCCCCGACCGCCCCGCACCCCGGCCCGCCGCACCCCCGGCCCACTGCGCCACGACCTCAACCCGGGCAGCCCCGACCTCGCCTCGTTCCCCCGCACCGAATGGCTTCGCGCCGCCCGCCGGGCCCTGTCCGCGGCCCCGAACGACGCCCTCGGCTACGGAGACCCCCGCGGTCGCCCCGAGCTCCGCACCGCCCTCGCCGGCTACCTGGCCCGCGCCCGCGGCGTCCACGCCGACCCCGAACGCATCGTCATCTGCTCCGGCTTCGTGCACGGCCTGCGTCTCCTCGGCGACGCCCTGCGCCGCCGGGGCGTCCGCGACATCGCCGTGGAGTCCTACGGCCTCGACGCCCACTGGGACGTCCTCACCCGCGCCGGCCTGCGCACCCACCCCCTCCCGCTCGACGAACTCGGCACGGACACCGGCGCATTGGACCATCTGCACCTGCCACCCCCGGGCCGACGCGACGCGTCCCGACCCACCGCCGCCTCCGGCGCCGCTCGCGCCCTCTCCACCTCCCCTCCGGCACCCGCTCAACCCGCCGGCCGCCGGACGATCGGCGCCGCCCTCCTCACCCCCGCCCACCAGTTCCCCATCGGTGACCCTCTGCACCCGGACCGAAGAGCCGCCGTCGTCGACTGGGCCCGCCGCACCGGAGCCCTGATCCTCGAGGACGACTACGACGGCGAGTTCCGCTACGACCGGCAGCCCATCGGTGCGCTCCAGGGACTCGACCCCGACCGCGTCGTCTACCTCGGCACCGCCAGCAAGTCCCTGGCACCGGGCCTGCGCCTGGGCTGGATGGTGCTGCCCGAGTCGGTGGTCGCCGAGGTCATCGAGGAGAAGGGGCCCAGCGACTGGTCCTGCGGCTTCCTCGACCAGCTCACCCTCGCCGAGTTCATGAACTCCGGCGCCTACGACCGCCACCTCCGCAGCGCCCGCCTCCGCTACCGCCGCCGCCGTGACCAACTCGTCGCCGCCCTCGCCGAACGCGCTCCCTCCGTCCACGCCACCGGCATCGCCGCCGGTCTCCACGCGGTACTCCAACTCCCACCCGGTACCGAGCAGTCCGTCGTCCGCGCCGCCGCCTGGCAACGTCTCGGCGTCGTCGGCCTCTCCACCTACCGCCACCCCTCCGCCTCTCCGTCCGCCCCCCGCCCCGACGCCCTGGTGGTCGGCTACGGAACCCCACCCGACCACGCCTGGTCCGGCGCCCTGGACGCACTGTGCCGGGTACTGCCGTAGCGACCGAAGCCCAGGAACCCGGGAGCCCAGGAACCCGGGAGCCCAGGGACCCGGAAACCCGGGAGCCCAGGGACCCGGAAGCCTCTGGGCCCGGGCCCAGAGGCCCAGAGATCAGGGATCGCCGTCCCCACCAGGGCGGGAGGCCTCCGGCGCCTCGCCGAATCGGGCCAACGCCAGCGCTCCCGCCACCGCCACCACAAAACCCGCCACCGCGAGCCACTCCAACCCCGACCGGGTCCGGTCACCCAGCCACACCACTCCCACCAGGGCCGGCCCCACCGTCTCGCCGACGACCATCCCTGCCGTGGCCACGGTCACCGATCCGCGCTGCAGCGCTGACGTCAGCAGCAGGAACGCCGCACCGCCGCCCACCAGCAGCGCGTAGGTCGCCGGATTCGTCACCAGCGTTCCGGGCGAGAGGTCGTCGATGAGCCGGACACTCACCTCGACGACCCCGAACCCGAACCCCGCCCCGAGCCCCAGCGCAAGAGCCCGGCCCCGGCCCGCGACCGCCCCCAGCAACAGGACACCCACGGCGACCCCGAGCATCGCGAACCGCAGGGTGTCCGACCCCTCGCGCTCGCCCTCCGCGCCTGATGCCAGCCCGAGCATCGCGAGCCCCGCACACACCGCTCCGACCGCGCCCCACTCGGGCCCGCGCAGCCGTACCCGCAGCAGCCTGGCCGCGACGACCGCGGTGACCGCCAGACTCGCCGCCAGGGCTGCTCCCACCGCGTAGATCGGCAGAGATCGCAGGGCCACGATCTGCAACACGAACCCCAGCCCGTCCAGAGCCAGGCCCACGAGGTAGCGCCACTGCCGCAACGCCCGGACGAGGAGGGCAGGGTCGACCCCCGATCCCGTTCCTGGGTCCGCTGACCGTGCGGCCATCGCCTGCAGCACGGAGGCCGTACCGAAGCAGATCGCGGAACCCAGAGCGCACACCATTCCAAAAGGCACGAACCGACCCTAGAGGAACGGTGCGGGCTGCACCGAGGGTGCCGATGCGCGCCGACCCGACGTGTTCTTCTACGCTGGCCGCCGACAATCAACGAACGCGCCCTGTCGAACAGTCAGGGCATGCAGCTGCAACACATGGGTGCCGGCCTTCGGACGCGGAAGGCACCTGCGGAACGGGGGAGTTCGACCGATGGTGGAGAAGAGGCGACGGCTGCGCTCGAGCACGGTCGTCCTCGGCGGCATGGGAGTCCTGGCCGCGGCCCTGACCTCGTGCGGGTCCGAGCCGGACCGGCGCTGCGTGGACCGCGACAGCTACGACGTGGCCAACGGCTACAAGATCGTCGGTGACCGTTACTGCACGTCCGGTACCGCCAAGGTCGGCAAGAGCCGCACCTCGGGATCGGGTGGCGGCACGAGCAGCTCCGGGCGTGGCGGACGGATCGACGGAGACTGGTACTACGACGCCGACGTCAGCGGGCGTCACGCCGACTACGGGACCTTCAGCCGCAGCGAGGCGGTCGACCGCGGCGGCTTCGGCTGCTCCGGTTCCGGATCCGGAGGCGGCTGAGCCGACGATGGAACGCCACACCATCGAGCCCCGTGCAGGCTGGCAGCGCACGGTGGAGGAGCAGGGGCTGATCTACCCGCTGACCCGCTACCCCGACGACTCTCTGCGCCCCTACTGGGACGAGAGCGCCTACTACGCGTTCTCGCTGCCCGAGGTCGAGGCGCTGGAGGACGTCGTCGAGGAACTCCACACGATGTGTCTCACCGCGGCCGAGCATCTCGTCTCCGAGGACCGACTGGCCGACCTCGGCATCACGGATCCGCGCCTCGCTGCGCTGGTCCGCGAGTCCTGGCACCGCCGCGACGAGCTCCCCTCGGTGTACGGGCGGTTCGACCTCCACTACGACGGGCGCACCGGGGCCCCGGCGAAGCTGCTGGAGTACAACGCCGACACTCCGACTTCCCTGATCGAGGCGGCCGGCCCGCAGTGGTTCTGGATGGAGGAGCGCTTCCCGGGCGCCGACCAGTGGAACTCGCTCCACGAGCGTCTGGTCGAAGCCTGGAAGAAGCAGGCTGCTCTGCTCCCACCAGGAGGCCCGCTCTACTTCGCGCACTCCGCGGCCGACGAACTGGGCGAGGACCTGATGACCGTGGCCTACCTCCGGGAGACCGCGGCGCAGGCGGGTCTCGACACGGAAGCCATCTCGGTCGAGGACATCGGCTGGGACCGGCTGTCGCAACGCTTCGTCGACAAGCAGCTCCGCTTCATCCGCAGCTGCTTCAAGCTGTATCCCTGGGAGTGGCTCACCACGGACCGGTTCGCTCCCCAGGTGCTCGACACCCTGGACAACGGCGGCGGCACCGGGACCACTCTCTGGATCGAGCCCGCCTGGAAGATGCTCCTGTCCAACAAGGCCCTGCTCGCCGTCCTCTGGGAACTCTTCCCCGGCCATCCGAACCTCCTTCCCGCCTACCTGGACGGCCCCCGCGAACTCGCCGACACCACGGGCTACGTGGCGAAGCCTCTGCTCGGGCGCGAGGGAGCCGGAGTCACCCTCCACGAGCCAGGCGCACCGGCGACCGCGTCGGCGCCGCCCGACGAGACGTACTGCTACCAGGAACTGCGGCCGCTGCCCGATTTCGACGGCAACCGCGTCGTCCTCGGCGCCTGGGTCGTCGAGAGCGAGTCCGCCGGACTCGGGATCCGGGAGTCCGCCGGCCTGATCACGGATGAGTACGCGCGGTTCCTTCCCCACGTCATCCTCTAGCCACCGGTCGGCCGGGCCCCGGGTCGCCGGCCCGGGCACGACCTGGCCGCCCCGGATCAGGGACGGCCAGGCGCGGGACGTGCCGGTCCGGCGTGGGGAGTCTGCACTCTTCAGATGTCAAGGAACGACGGATCTCTCCGGGCGCCGAGGATCATGCGCCGAGTACCGCGCGGAGCTGGTCGAGCCCCCAGTCCAGGTCCTCCTTACTGATCACCAGAGGCGGAGCGATCCGGATCGTCGAGCCGTGGGTGTCCTTGACCAGGACGCCGCGGTCCATCAGCTTCTCGGAGATCTCCCGCCCGGTCCCGTACGACGGATCGATGTCGACACCCGCCCACAGGCCGCGGCCCCGCACCTGTGCCACCTTGCCCGCGCCGACCAGCAGCCCCAGCTCGGAGTGAAGGTGCTCGCCGAGCTCCGCTGCCCGCTGCTGGAATTCGCCGGTCCGCAGCATCGCGATCACTTCGAGCGCCACAGCGCACGCGAGCGGATTCCCACCGAAGGTCGATCCGTGCTCGCCCGGCCGGAACACGCCGAGCACGTCCTTGCTCGACACGACCGCCGAGACGGGAACGACACCCCCGCCGAGCGCCTTGCCCAGCACATAGACATCGGGGACCACGCCCTCGTGCTCGCAGGCGAACGTCCGCCCCGTGCGGCCGAGTCCGGACTGGATCTCGTCCGCGATGAACAGCACGCTCCGCTCGCGTGTCAGCTCGCGCACGCCGGCCAGGTATCCGGGCGGCGGTACCAGCACCCCGGCCTCTCCCTGGATCGGCTCCAGCAGGACCGCCACCGTCTCGTCCGTGACGGCTTCCCGCAGCGCCGCCAGGTCCCCGTACGGGACGATGTCGAAGCCGGGGGTGTACGGCCCGAAGTCCGCCCTCGCCTCCGCGTCCGTGGAGAAGCTGACGATGGTGGTCGTGCGTCCGTGGAAGTTGTCGCTCGCCACCACGATCCGGGCCCGGCCGTCCGGTACGCCCTTCACCCGGTAACCCCACTTGCGCGCGGTCTTCACCGCCGTCTCGACGGCCTCCGCGCCCGTGTTCATCGGCAGCACCATCTCCATGCCGCACAACTCGGCGAGCTCGGTGCAGAACTCGGCGAACCGGTCGTGATGGAAGGCCCGCGAGGTCAGCGTCACCCGCTCCAGCTGGGCCTTGGCCGCCTCGATCAGCCGGCGGTTGCCGTGTCCGAAGTTGAGGGCGGAGTACCCGGCGAGCATGTCGAGATAGCGACGCCCCTCGACATCCGTCATCCAGGCCCCGTCCGCCGTCGCGACGACGACCGGCAGCGGGTGGTAGTTGTGCGCACTGTGGGCGTCCGAGGAGCTGATGTAGCTCTCCGTCGCGGCGGGCGCGTCTTCGGCGGGGTGGGGAGTCACAGAAGTCACGGGATCTCCGTTCTGGCGGCTTGGAAGCCCTGTAGCTCTTACGGCACGAGACGGGTTTGTGGCCCCTTCCTATCGTCGCTCGCATCGTGGACGTGGAAACCTCGCGCAACGGCGAGCCCGGTAGTGTGATCCCCGGGCCGTGACTGGCGCGCTGGGATGGGACCGACCATCGGGGAGCGGCCCGTGATCTGTGTGCCGTGCGCCTGGGCCGAACCGTGAACCGACCGCGTCCGGAGGCTGCCCGATGAACGACATCACCCCCGAATCCACCGCGTACCGCGCCGCACTCGACGTCATCCGGGCCGTGGAGCCCCGCGTCGCCGACGCCATCGGCCAGGAGCTCACCGATCAGCGCGAGATGCTCAAGCTGATCGCCTCGGAGAACTACGCCTCCCCGGCCACCCTGCTGACCATGGGCAACTGGTTCAGCGACAAGTACGCCGAAGGCACCGTCGGCCGTCGCTTCTACGCCGGCTGCCGCAACGTCGACACCGTGGAGTCCCTGGCCGCCGAGCACGCCCGTGAGCTCTTCGGCGCTCGGCACGCCTACGTCCAGCCGCACTCCGGTATCGACGCGAACCTCGTCGCGTTCTGGGCCGTGCTCGCCGACCGGGTCGAGGTGCCCTTCCTGGCGAAGACCGGGGTCCGCCAGATTAACGACCTGACCGACGCCGACTGGGCCGAGCTCCGCCAGGCTTTCGGCAACCAGCGGATGCTGGGCATGTCCCTCGACGCCGGCGGCCACCTCACCCATGGCTTCCGCCCCAACATCTCCGGCAAGATGTTCGACCAGCGTTCCTACGGCACCGACCCCGCCACCGGGCTCATCGACTACGAGGCCCTGCGGACCCAGGCACGTGAGTTCAAGCCGCTGATCATCGTCGCCGGGTACTCGGCCTACCCCCGCCTCGTGAACTTCCGCATCATGCGAGAGATCGCGGACGAGGTCGGCGCGACCCTGATGGTCGACATGGCGCACTTCGCCGGGCTCGTCGCCGGCAAGGTGCTCACCGGTGACTTCGACCCGGTGCCGCACGCTCAGATCGTCACCACGACGACGCACAAGTCCCTGCGGGGCCCGCGCGGCGGCATGGTGCTGTGCGACGACTCCCTCAAGGACCAGGTCGACCGTGGCTGCCCGATGGTGCTCGGCGGCCCGCTGCCGCACGTCATGGCCGCCAAGGCCGTCGCTCTCGCCGAAGCGCGGCGCCCCGAGTTCCGCACGTACGCCCAGTCCGTGGTCGACAACGCCCGCGCCCTGGCCGAGGGCCTCACCCGACGCGGCGCCACGCTGGTCACCGGCGGTACGGACAACCACCTCAATCTGATCGATGTCGCCACCTCCTATGGTCTGACCGGCCGCCAGGCCGAGTCCGCGCTTCTTGATTCGGGCATCGTCACCAACCGCAACGCCATCCCCGCCGACCCGAACGGCGCCTGGTACACCTCCGGCATCCGTATCGGAACCCCTGCACTGACCACCCGGGGTCTGGGTGCTGCGGAGATGGACGAGATCGCCGCGCTCATGGACCGAGTCCTGGCCGCGGCCGAGCCCGGCACCACCAGCAAGGGCACCGTGTCCAAGGCTCATCACGTCCTGGACGCGAAGATCGCCGATGAGGTGTCCCACCGTGCCTCTGACCTGCTCGCCGGCTTCCCGCTCTACCCGACGGTCGACCTGACCTGAGCCGCACGTCGGGCATCGGGCGCCCGCCCCTTCGGTTCCGGACAGGGCGCCCGGTGCATCCGCCGTGCAGCAGCTCGGGCCGACCGGGCTGCCCTCACGGCTCAGGGCGCCTCGGTGCCCCGCAGCTCCTGACGCGGCCCGGGCTCTCTGTGCCGCCAGACCGCGGATATCTTCCGCGGCAGTCCCACGGCCGCGGGCCGCGCCAGGAGGGCCAGAGCAGCACCGGCCAGCAGGCCAGGCACCACCCACCACCATCCAGAGCTCCCGGGCGTGGAGCCCACGGCCGCTGGTGCGGTACCCGAAGGCGTTGCCTGCGGTTGTGTCGTCGATCGGTCCTGGGACCGGTCCGGCGCCGGAAAGACGGCCCCTGCACCGCCGCTCTTCGCCTTCCCCATCACTCCCAGCTTGTGGAGCAGGGACCGCAGCTCGGCGGGGTGCTGGGCTGTGTGCCAGACACCGTTCAGCGTCTCCATGTCCGTCGACGTGTGGATCCAGACCTCCTTGCTGCCCGGAGTGTCCGGGTACACGCGGTCCACACGCCAAGGGCTGATGTCGTGTCGCAGCCAGGTCACATTGAGCTGCCGACCGGATCCGACCTCCAGGCCGGGCGGGATCTCCTTCTTCCCTTCGCCCGGCTCGCCGACGAGCCGGGCCAACCGCTCGTACCTCTCGTCACTGAAGTAGAGGGAGGCACTCTCCTGGCTCTCCGGCGACACGACCAGCACACTGGTCGGTCCGCCGGCCGAGGCCTGGGCAGCGCCCCACAGGACCAGCGCCAGCGCCGCGGCCAATGACGCGGTCAACGCAATCAGTCTCCGTACCGTACGCATGCGCACCCCCACTGCCCCCGGCGCGGCCGCTCCGAGCCGGTTCACTTCTGGTACACCGCTCGAGCCGTTCAGGTTCCGTCTGCCGCGGTCCCTTTTCCGGCCGCCGCTTTTCGACCGCCACGCGGCCGCATCGGTGCCGCCCGGCATCGGTCGTCGCAGGTGTCAACCCCGATCATTCGTGGACCGGGCGATGTCCAGCGCCTTCTTCTCGGACGTCACGCCCTCCAGACGCAGCGTGACCTTCGCCCCGTGGGTCCACAGCAGCGTGGGCCCCGCCGGGCGCTCCGAGCGATGCCAGCGCCGGCCCTCACCGTCGAACATCCAGAAACTGAGCTCATGCTCGCGCGCGAACCACAGACCGGTGTCGTGATTCACGGCCACCCACTCCGGCTGTGAAGTGATCGTTTTGGCGTATCCGATGTCGAGCTGGGCCGGGAACTCGTCGAGTCGTATCGTGCCCTCGCCGCCCCGCCAGCAGAGGCTGAGCAGCGTGCGCCCCCCCGGCTCCGGCGTCACGGAGACGGCATCGGGCGAGCCCAGGGCAGCCGGCACCAGCGGGCGGAAGCCCGCTGCCCGTGCCGCGTCGTCCATGGTGAGCGGCGAGCCGCAGCCAGGAACGGGGCGGCCGGGCGACGGCGAGGCCGACGGATCGTAGTGAATCTCCACGCCCCCGAAGCCGAACCAGTCGTACACCGCCGCCCGTACCGGCGGCGTGAGAACCACGACCGAGGCCACGCCGCACAGGGCGGCCGTCAGCAGGCGCCAGCGACGTCCGAACCAGGCACGCACCCGCCGGGTGCGCTCACGAGCCCCCGATGGCTCCGCCACGGGGGCAGGCACATGCTCGGCGATGATCTGCGCCAGCACCCGCTCAGCCATGGTCTCGCCGGCGCCGTCGGGCCCGTTCATCAAGCGGCCCAGCGCGCGCAGCTCCTCAGGCAGCTCCGACCCCTCATCGCGAGGCTCGCCCATGCCTGTCCCCTCCCTTCCCACGCCTCTGCGTCGGTACCTGCGGCGCCTCGAGGCCCGCGGGCAGGAGCTGCCCGAGCTTGCGCAGTGCGCGGTTGAGCCGCGATTTGACCGTGCCGCGCGGCCAGCCCAGCGTCTCGGCCGTCTCCGCCTCATCCATCTCGAGCAGATAGCGGTGGACGACGACCAGACGATGGTCCTCGCTCAGCAGGTCCAGAGCGGCCAGCAACTCGGCACGTCGCTCCACCTCGATCGCCGCCACCGCCGGATCAGCGGATTCCGGTATCAACGGCTCGGCCTCGACCATCGCTGCTTCCCGGCCGACGGCGGACCGCTGCCGCCCCGCCGACCTGACTGTGTTCCTTGTCTCATTGGCGACGATCTGCAACAGCCACGGCTTGAAAGCCGAGCCGTCCTTGAACCGTCCCAAGCTGCGATACGCCTTGAAGAAGGACTGCTGCACGACATCCTCGGCATCCGCCCCCGCGCCCAGCGCATGCGCTGCTCGCAGGGCGATCCCGGTGAAGGCGCGAACCAGCTCCGCGTACGCCTCCGGCTCTCCGGCACGCACACGGGCGATCACCGCACCCTCGTCGACGACGCGGCCCCCCTCCAGGACTTCCCCCGGTGTCCTCACACCCTTGATACACCGGTCGTCCGTGATCGGTTCCCACCTGTCACGACCGACTTGTCCCGGCCCGTCACGCCCCGTGGATTCCCGCGCCCGACGCCCGCTCGTCGCGAACCTGCCCCCGAGCAATGAGAGACACCTGAGAGAATGAGGGCATGGCCTCTGATCGTCCCCGCGTGCTTTCCGGAATCCAGCCCACCGCAGGCTCGTTCCACCTCGGCAATTACCTCGGTGCGGTCCGCCAGTGGGTGGCGCTGCAGGAGTCTCACGACGCCTTCTACATGGTGGTGGACCTGCACGCGATCACCGTTCCGCAGGACCCCAAGGAACTGCTGGCGAACACACGGCTCGCCGCCGCTCAGCTGCTGGCCGCCGGACTGGACCCCGACCGGTGCACGCTCTTCGTGCAGAGCCATGTCCCCGAGCACGCGCAGCTCGGCTGGGTCATGAACTGCCTGACCGGGTTCGGCGAGGCGAGTCGCATGACCCAGTTCAAGGACAAGTCCGCCAAGCAGGGCGCCGACCGCGCCACCGTAGGCCTGTTCACGTACCCGATCCTGCAGGTAGCGGACATCCTCCTCTACCAGGCGCACCAGGTCCCCGTCGGCGAGGACCAGCGGCAGCACATCGAGCTCACGCGTGACCTGGCCGAGCGCTTCAACGGTCGCTTCGGCGAGACGTTCACA
>NZ_WWIA01000700.1 GCF_009870065.1 Streptomyces sp. SID5785
CACCGTGCTCCTGCTGCCGCTGGCCGGCGACACGGCGTCCCGCATCGCGGCCCACGTCGCCGGGCGCCTGTCGTCGGCGATCCACGAGGCGGTCACCGTCGGGGCGTCGGCTCCCGTCGGCGCCCTCGCGGACCGGGCCGACGCGGCGGCCGCCGCGCACGTCGAGGCGCAGCGCTGCCTGGACGCGCTGCGGCTGCTGGGCCGGGCCGGGGAGGGCGCGGCGGCGGAGGACTTCGGCTTCCTCGGGCTGCTGCTGTCCGACAGCCGGGACATCGCCGGGTTCGTCGCCCGCACCGTCGGCGAGGTCGTGGACTACGACACGCGCAGAGGCACCGACCTGGTCCGCACGCTGGACGCCTACTTCGCGTCGGGGATGAGCCCGGCCCGCACCAAGGACACGCTGCACGTCCACGTGAACACCGTGGCGCAGCGCCTGGAGCGGATCGGGCGGCTGCTCGGCCCCGACTGGCAGGACCCGTCCCGCGCGCTGGAGATCCAGCTCGCCCTGCGGCTGCACCGGCTGGCGGGCCCCGCGCTGCCCATACGCTGACCCCCGTACGCGGGAGGCGTACGGGGGCGGTGGCCGCGCCGGTGGGAGGGCCCGCCGGGACGGCGACGCGGGCGGGTGCGCGGGCCGGCGGGTCAGACCTTGTGCACGTCGGCCGGGCGGCCGGCCGGAGCCCCGGCGGGCTTCTCGCCGGGGCCGATGTCGGCCAGGTCGCGGTGGCGGGTCTCCTGGGCGACGGCGACCGCGACGAGGGTCAGCACCGCGGCGGCGATCACGTAGAGGCAGATCATCGTGGCGTCGCCGTACTCGGAGAGCAGAGCCGTCGCGATGAGCGGTGCGGGCGCGCCCGCCGCCACGGAGGCGAACTGGGCACCGATCGACGCGCCCGAGTACCGCATCCGCGTCGCGAACATCTCGGAGAAGAAGGCCGCCTGCGGGGCGTACATCGCGCCGTGCAGGACGAGTCCGACGGTGACCGCGACGAGCAGCCTGCCGAAGCCGCCCGCGTCGATCAGCGCGAAGAACGGGAAGATCCACAGGCCCACGCCCGCCGCGCCGAACAGGTAGACGGGCCGGCGGCCGACACGGTCGGAGAGGGCGCCCCACAGGGGGATCACAGCGAAGTGGACGGCAGAGGCGATGAGGACGGCGTTCAGGGCGGTCTGCTTGGAGACGCCCGCGTCGAGAGTGGCGTAGACGAGGACGAAGGCGGTGATGACGTAGTAGCTGATGTTCTCGGCCATGCGGGCGCCGATCGCGATCAGGACGTCGCGCCAGTGGTGCCGGAGCACCGAGACGAGCGGCATCTTCTCGACGGCGTCGTGCTCGGTGGCCTTGCGCTCCTCGGCCCGGGCGAGGGCCTGTTTGAAGACGGGGGACTCGTCGACGGACAGCCGGATCCACAGGCCGACCATGACCAGGACGCCGGACAGCAGGAACGGGATGCGCCAGCCCCAGGAGGTGAACGCCGCGTCGGAGATCAGCGCCGTGAGGGCGGAGAGCACACCGGTCGCGAGGAGCTGCCCGGCGGGCGCCCCGGTCTGCGGCCAGGACGCCCAGAAGCCGCGGCGGCGGGCGTCGCCGTGCTCGGAGACGAGCAGCACGGCGCCGCCCCACTCACCGCCGAGTGCGAAGCCCTGCACCAGCCGGAGCACGGTCAGCAGGACCGGGGCGGCCGTGCCGACCGTGGCGTGGGTGGGCAGCAGACCGATGGCGAACGTCGCGCCGCCCATCATCAGCAGGCTGATGACCAGGAGCTTCTTGCGGCCGAGGCGGTCGCCGTAGTGCCCGAAGACGAGGGCGCCCAGCGGGCGTGCGGCGAAGCCGACGGCGTAGGTGAGGAAGGAGAGCAGGGTTCCGACGAGCGGGTCGGAGTCCGGGAAGAACAGCTTGTTGAACACGAGGGCCGCGGCCGACCCGTAGAGGAAGAAGTCGTACCACTCGATCGTGGTGCCGATGAGACTCGCCGCGACAATGCGCTTGAGGTGTCCGGGGGAGGGCGGAGCGGTTGCTGCGGAGGCCATGTGCACCACTTCCAGGCTGCTGGGGAGGGGACGACTGCGTTGCTGGCACAAGGTAGGAACACGCAGGTCAGCGGCACATGTGGTGGGACACCATACTTTTCGGCCTGGCTGTGGTGGCGGTCGCCGCCTCAGTGGGACCCGGCCGGGGCGAGATGCCTCCGGAGGAAGTCGACCTCGGTGGCGACGACGGTCTCGTGGGACTGGAGGAAGGGGCTGTAGTGCCCGCCCGGGACGCGCAGCAGTTCCGCGTGCGGAGCCTCGGCGGCCACCTTGAGGGCGGGCGCGGCGAGGACGGACTGGTCCTCGTCGCAGACCACCAGGAGCAGCGGGCACTCGATGTCCCGGGCGGCCCGGCCGGGGCGGAAGGTGCCCACGCTGAGCATCATGCGGGCGGCGACGGTCTGCTCCCAGTCGGGGTAGCTGCCGTCCGGGTCGAGCGGGCTCGGCGAGATCCGCCCGTCGGGGGTGGTCAGCGCCGCGGGCGTGCCCGGTTCGCCGGTGAGCGGG
This sequence comes from Streptomyces sp. SID5785, assembly GCF_009870065.1. GTDB lineage: Bacteria > Actinomycetota > Actinomycetes > Streptomycetales > Streptomycetaceae > Streptomyces. The sequence goes on from NZ_WWIA01000700.1 coordinate 2,539, forward strand.
AGCAGCCGGGGCGGCCTGCCGAGCAGGGCGCCGCCCGCGTCGAGGAGGGCGATGCCGAGGGTACGGACCAGCGCGGGGACGGTCTGGTGGCGCATCGCGGCCCGGGCCGCCGCCCGGCCGTCGGCGAGGGGCATCTGGGCGATGGCGGCGCCGAGCGAGGGGTGCCGGGCCGCGACCTCGAACATCTGGCCGCCGGACAGGGAGAAGCTCCAGACGGCGATCCGGTCGGGGTCGACGCCGGGCAGCGACGCGGCGAAGGCGATGGCGGCGGCCCAGTCGTCGAGCTGGTTCTCCAGGTGCATGACCTGGCGGTCGTGGCCGCCGCTCGCGCCGAAGTTGCGGTGGTCGAAGGCGAGCACGCCGAACCCGGCCTCGTGGAACCTGCGGGCGAACCGGTCGGTGCCGGGCTCCTTGGTCACGCCGAGCCCGCCGGCCATGACGACACAACTGCCGTCACGCGTCGGGTAGTACCAGGCGGCGCAGTCGGCGTCGCCGCTGGCGAAGCGGACCGCCTCGCGTACGGGTGAGACAGGCATCAGTGAACCTCCGTGCTGCGGACGGGAACGCGGACGGCCGAACCGGACGCGGCGGACAGGCCGGCCGGGCCGGACGGGCCGGGCGGTGTGGCGGCGGGGGCAGCAGGCGCGGCCGGGACGGCGGCCCGGGCGCTCACCGTGCCTCCCCGCCCGTGCCGGCCGCGAACGCGGCGGCGTGCTCGTCGGCCCACTCGCGGAAGGTGCGGGCCCGCCCGAGCAGCCGCTCCACGGTGTCCGTGGCCGGACCGGGCTGATCGCTGCATGTCGCGAGGTAGCCGAGGAGACGGTCGGGGACATCGGCCGGCAGGCCCTGGGCGAGCATCGCCGCGCGCGCCCGCTCGGCGGGGACCTCGATGAAGCGCGCGCCCAGCTGGGTGGCCCGCTCCTCCTGGGTGAGCGACTGCGGCCCGGTCAGCGCGTAGGCCTGCCCGGTGTGCCGCTCGGGCTCGAGCAGGGCCCTGACCGCGACCTCGGCGATGTCCCGCTCGTGCACCGGCGAGGTCGCGGCCCGGCCGTACGCGCCGGCGACGGTGCCGGTCGCGCGGATCTGCGGGGCCCAGGCGAGGGAGTTGGCCGCGAAGTCCGCGCAGCGCAGGAACGTCCAGTCGAGCCCGGAGGCCCGCACGGCGTCCTCGGCGGCGGCGAACTGCGCGGCGAACCGCGCGTACCCGCCGCCGTACTCCACCGTGACCGCCGACAGCAGCACGACGCGGCGCAGACCCGCGGCGGCGGCGCGCTCCAGCGACGCGGGCAGGGAGTCGCCGACCGCGCGCGGGGCGACGACCACGGCCTCCGCGCCCTTCGCCGGCCAGGAGGCCGGGGCGAGGCGCTCGACCCCGTCGGGCAGGGCCGCGGCCGGGTCGCGCGAGACCCCGGCCACCTTGGCCCCGGAGCGGGCCAGCAGATCGACGACCAGCCGGCCGACGTTCCCGGTTGCACCCGTCACCACATACATGATGCTCTCCCTTCGATAAGGTACGAGAGTCATAGTAATTTGATTCGAGAGTAAGACAATATGAGTTCCGAAACAAATCGCCGCAGGATCCGCTCCGGGCTGCGTGACGTGGGTCTGCAGCTGTCGCTGCTCAACCGGCAGGTCAGCGCCCGCGTCGAGATGAAGGACGTCGACCTGGACTGCCTCGACCTGATCAAGACGCACGGGCCGCTCAGTCCGGGGGCGCTGGCCAGGCGGGCCGGGCTGCACCCGGCCACGATGACGGGGGTCCTCGACCGGCTGGAGAAGGGCGGCTGGATCTCCCGGGAGCGCAACCCGTCCGACCGCAGGGCGGTGCAGATCACCGCCCTTTCCGGCCGGGACGGCGAGCTGCTGCGTCACTTCGCGGGGATGGGCGCGTCCGTCGAGCGGATCTGCTCCGCCTACGACCCCGCCGAGCTGGAGGTCATCGCCGGTTTCCTGGAGCGGATCGCCGACGCGGGCCGCACCTCGACGGCCGAACTCTCCGGCTCCTGACGGCCGTTCGCGCCCGCGCCGCCGCCGGGGCGGGAGGTCCCGGCGGGGATGCAGCGAGGCCCTTTCGAAGAAGGGGGCGGTACGAGATATCTTGATGTCGAGCAATCTGAGAAATCATGCAGACGACGTGGAAGACGTGGAGCGGAGCACCCGGTGACTGACTCGACCATCATTTACACGCACACTGACGAGGCCCCGGCCCTCGCGACGTACTCCTTCCTGCCCGTGATCGAGGCCTACGCGTCCACCGCCGGTGTGCGGGTCGAGACCCGTGACATCTCCCTGGCCGGGCGCATCATCGCCTCCTTCCCGGAGCACCTGAACGAGGACCAGCGCATCGACGACGCGCTGGCCGAGCTGGGCGAGCTCGCCAAGACGCCGGGCGCCAACATCATCAAGCTGCCGAACATCTCGGCGTCCATCCCCCAGCTCAAGGCCGCGATCGCCGAGCTGCAGGAGCAGGGCTACGCGCTGCCCGCGTACCCCGACGAGCCGAAGACGGACGAGGAGCGCGAGATCCGCGCCCGCTACGACAAGGTCAAGGGTTCCGCCGTGAACCCCGTCCTGCGTGAGGGCAACTCGGACCGCCGCGCCCCCGCCTCGGTGAAGAACTACGCCAAGGCCCACCCGCACCGCATGGGTGCCTGGACCCCCGAGTCCAGGACCAACGTGGCGACGATGGGCGTGAACGACTTCCGCTCGACCGAGAAGTCCGCCGTGATCGAGGCCGACGGCTCGCTCAGGATCGAGCACGTCGCCGCCGACGGCACGACCACCGTCCTGCGCGAGTCCGTACCGGTGCTCGCCGGTGAGGTCGTGGACGCCTCCGTGCTGCACGTCGCCGCCCTGCGCGAGTTCCTCACCGCGCAGATCGCCAAGGCCAAGGCCGAGGGCGTGCTGTTCTCCGTGCACCTCAAGGCCACCATGATGAAGGTCTCCGACCCGATCATCTTCGGCCACGTCGTGCGCGCCTTCTTCCCGAAGACGTTCGCCAAGTACGGCGAGGCGCTCGTCGCCGCCGGCCTCTCCCCGAACGACGGCA
>NZ_WWIA01000701.1 GCF_009870065.1 Streptomyces sp. SID5785
GGGAGCCGGCCCGGGCGGGCCGCGTCCCCGCTCCGGTGCGGCGCTCGCCCCGGCGGCGCAGGGCCGCCTCCAGTCCACGGGCCGCACGGGAGACTCCGGGGTCCACCGTGTGCTTCGAGGGCGCGCGTGACACGGGACCGTCCTCGTCCCTCGTCGCCGCGGGCCGGACGGCTTCGGGCGCGCCCGCGGCGGCATCGTCGTCAACTGCTTCGTGGGACTGCTGCTCCGCCTCGGCTGCGCCCACGGAGTCGTCACCCTCCTCGTCTCCGCTCTGGGGCGACACGGCGTCCGGGTCCTCCTCGTGGTCCGCGCGCCTCCCACGCAGCGAGCGGCGTACCGGCTCCGGATCCAGGCCGCCGGCCCGTGCCTCGTTCAGCAGTCGGGCGAAGACGTACTGGGGGTCGGCCCCCAGCGCCATCTCCAGAGCGGCGTCGGCCTCCACCGTGTCCCCCAGCGACCAGGCCACCCAGCCCGCGAGGGTCAGCGGAGCGGCCGCGTGCTCGGCGTAGGGGCCCACACAACGACGCGCCAGGGCCCGCCACAGGCGGAGGGCGCACGCCGCTTCGTCGCCCTCCATCCATTCCGCGGCCCGGTCCCGCGTCTCGCGGTCCTGGAGTCCGAGAATCAGGGACGCGGCCTCGTCGTGCGCCAGCAACGCGTCGTCGTGGACGTCGGCTTCGAGCGCGTCGGCCGCACGCGGGGCGTCCCCGAGCCTGCGCAGCAGCAGTCGGGCGAGGTCCAACGTCTCGGCCTCGACATCCGCGCGCGGCTCACCGTCCAGCATTCTCGGGACGATGTCCATGGCCGCGGCGTCGAGCGCCCGGCGCTGCCCCGGCTCGAGAGCGGTGACCAAGGGGGCGAGACGCGCCTTGACCTCCTGCTCCGACGCACGGACCTGGATGCCCGCGTAGGCGGCCGTCGCCGCCATGACCGAGGTACCGGGCCCGGCCACGGCGTTCCCCTCGGGCGGACAGCAGTCCGGGCGGGGGCAGCAGTAGGACCAGTAGTGGTCTCCCGAGAGGCACAGGGCTTCCGTCACCGGCACGTCCAGCACGCCGCACGCCGTGCGCAGGAACTGTGCCAGCGGCTGCAGCCGCTCCATGACCTGGCGGCCGGTGCGAGGGCGTACCGGGTCCTGGCAGAGGTAGGCGATGACGCTGTCCGGCTTGCCCTCGCGGCGGACGGACTCGCCGATCAGACACCGTGCGAGCTGGTCGGCGACGGGCTGCCAGTCCTCGGTCCGGTCGGGAATGCCGAGCCGCACCCGACCGCCGAAGCGGCCCTTGTACAGGGCCACGAGAACGATGCAGTCCTCGGGCCGGAAGCCGAGCAAGTACGGGAGCGCCTCGGCCAGTTCGCCGGCCGTGCGCAGGGTGATCCTGGCCTCGCCGGTCGCCCCGGCGTGTTCGCTGTGATTCGTCATGGGACGACCATGCCGCGAATCGTCCGACTCCCGTTCACCCTGTGGATAACCCCCATCAGGGACACGTCAGGAGTTGTCCACAGGTCGAGGTGCTCGTTCGCGCGATGTCGGTGCCATCGGGTTGCATGGGGGGCATGAGCAACGAAGACCTGCGGATCGCGGCCGACACCGTACTCGCCCGCCTCGTCGGGGACACCGACGGCACCGCCCGGCTGCGCGAGGACCAGTGGCGGGCGATCGAGGCGCTGGTCGCCGACCACAGACGTGCCCTCGTCGTGCAGCGCACCGGCTGGGGAAAGTCCGCGGTGTACTTCGTCGCCACGGCCCTGCTCCGGGAGCGGGGCAGCGGCCCGACCGTGATCGTCTCGCCCCTCCTCGCCCTCATGCGCAACCAGGTGGAGGCGGCCGAGCGGGCGGGCATCCGCGCCCGCACGATCAACTCGTCGAACACCGAGGAGTGGGACGCGGTACGGGCCGAGGTCGCGGCGGGCGGCGTGGATGTCCTGCTCGTCAGCCCGGAGCGGCTGAACAACCCGGACTTCCGGGACAACGTCCTGCCGCAGCTGGCCGCCGCCACCGGACTGCTGGTCGTCGACGAGGCGCACTGCATCTCGGACTGGGGGCACGACTTCCGCCCCGACTACCGGCGGCTGCGCACCATGCTGGCCGAACTCCCGGAGGGGGTGCCGGTGCTGGCCACGACGGCGACGGCGAACGCCCGGGTGACGGCCGACGTCGCCGACCAGCTCGGGACCGGCTCCGGCTCGGACGCGCTGGTCCTGCGCGGCCCGCTGGACCGGGAGAGCCTCAGCCTGGCCGTGCTGGAGCTGCCCGACGCCGCGAACAGGCTGGCGTGGCTCGCCGATCACCTCGACGAGCTGCCGGGATCGGGCATCGTCTACACCCTCACGGTGGCGGCCGCCGAGGAGGTCACGGCGTATCTGCGGCAGTGCGGCCACACCGTCTCGTCGTACACGGGCAAGACAGAGAACGCGGACCGCCAGCAGGCCGAGGAGGACCTGCTGGCGAACCGGGTGAAGGCACTCGTGGCGACGTCGGCGCTGGGGATGGGGTTCGACAAACCCGATCTCGGCTTCGTGGTGCACCTCGGCTCGCCGTCCTCGCCCATCGCGTACTACCAGCAGGTGGGGCGAGCCGGGCGCGGTGTCGAGCACGCCGAGGTACTGCTGCTCCCCGGCAAGGAGGACGAGGCGATCTGGCGCTACTTCGCCTCGCTGGCCTTCCCGCCGGAGGAGCAGGTACGGCGCACGCTCGACGTGCTCGCCGGCGCCGAGCGGCCCCTGTCCCTGCCCGCACTCGAACCGCTGGTGGAGCTGCGCCGCTCGCGCCTGGAGACCATGCTCAAGGTGCTCGACGTGGACGGTGCGGTGCACCGTGTGAAGGGCGGCTGGATCGCGACGGGCCGGCCATGGGTCTACGACACCGAGCGCTACGCCTGGGTCGCCAAGCAGCGCGAGGCCGAGCAGCAGGCCATGCGTGATTACGCGACGACGTCGGGGTGCCGCATGGAGTTCCTGCGCCGTCAGCTGGACGACGAGGCAGCGGCCCCCTGCGGGCGCTGTGACAACTGCGCAGGGGGCCGCTTCGACAGCTCTGTCTCGCCGGAGGCGCTCGCCTCCGCGCGTGGCGAACTCGGCCGTCCCGGAGTGGAGGTGGAGCCGCGCAAGATGTGGCCCACCGGTCTTGCCGCGGTCGGCATCGACCTGAAGGGCCGCATCCCTGCCGGTGAGCAGGCGGCTTCCGGCCGTGCGCTGGGCCGCCTCTCGGACATCGGCTGGGGCAACCGGCTGCGCCCCATGCTCACGCCGCAGGCCGGCGACGGCCCTGTGCCGGACGACGTGGCGCGGGCCGTCGTCGAGGTGCTCGCCGACTGGGCGAAGGGGCCCGGGGGCTGGGCGTCCGGCGCCGCCTCGGCGTCGCCGCGCCCAGTGGGCGTGGTCACGATGGCGTCGCACACCCGGCCCCGGCTGATCGACTCGTTGGGCCGCGGGATCGCGCAGGTCGGCCGGATGCCGTTCCTCGGACAGATCGGCTATCTGCCGGGCAGCGACACGGCGCACATGCCTCGCAGTAACAGTGCGCAGCGACTGCGCGCCCTGGAAGGCACCTTGGTGCTCCCACCGGAGCTGGCCGAGGCTCTCGCCACCGCAGGAGGACCGGTGCTGCTCGTGGACGACTACACCGAGACGGGCTGGACCCTCGCCATGGCGGCCCGGCTGCTGCGACGGTCCGGCGCCGAGGGGGTGTTGCCGCTGGTCCTGGCCGTCCAGGGCTGAGCGACCTGCGCATGCCCCCGTCGTGGGCGCCTGCGGCGCCCTCGGGCGGACGGGTGTCCAACCTATGGGCAGGGATATTGGTGACACATCGCCAGATACCGGTCTCGGGTGCCAATTGCTCGTTGCCGAGTGCCAGTACGACGGGAAGAATCGGGAGTGCTCCCCGCGCGGCTCCCGTGGTCCGGTAGGGCTGTGCCGCGGCGCGCTCCCCCAGTCCGACCTGCCCTCCTGGGCGACCAGCCGAAGGGAGGACCGTGACCTTCGGATTCGCTCCGTCCTCGGCGGCATCGATGTCCGCGTCCTCGATGCGCACCGAGAGGTCCACCGATTCCGTCAACCGACCTACCAGGCTGCTCGAACCCGCGGAGTGGGCCGCAGCCGGAATTCCGCTGCTGCGCAATCCGCGCGAGGTCGTCACCGGCCTGCACGCCCGCCACGGACCGATACCGCAGACGGCCGTGGTGGCCGTGCTCGATCCGGAGGAACGGCTGCGCGCGAGCGCGTCGTTCACCCGGCGCGAGAGCCACACCGACGGCTGGACGTTCCGCAACTCTCTGCTCTCGCAGCTTCGCCGGGTGATCCCGCACGATCTGCGCCGCCGCACCCCCGTGCGCACGGCCGTGCTGCTCTACTGCCGCGAGGGCGATGCCCGCTGGACAGAGGAGGACGGCGCGTGGATGTGGGGCCTGCGTGATGCCTGCACCCTGCACGGGCTGCGCTGCGGTGCGTACATCACCATGACGCGCGACGGCTGGCAGGTACTCGGAGAGGGCCGCGGGGGCCGCAGTCCGGGACTCGGTTCCGCGCCGGAGAGCCTGGGCAGCGCCGAGGTGTCGGCGCCGCGCGCGGGTGGCGCGGCGACAGAGATGCTGCGGCGGGCAGCCGCGCGCTGACCGGGCCGGCGACGGCCGCGCACCGGCCTGCCGGGCTCCCCGGTCACCGCCGTGCGGTGCGGGCAGCCGGCAGGCGGCGCGTCAGACCCCGGCGCCCAGCAGCGCGTTGATGCGCTCCGGGTCGCCGCACACGATCAGCAGGGATCCGGCCCTGCCGAGAGCGAGCGGGAGAGCCGCGCCGGCCGCCTCGTCGCCCCCGTTGACGGCGACGACGACCACCGGCCGGGACGCGGCACGGTTCAGAGCGGCGGCGTCGGCGTAGAAGACGTCGTCTCCCGCGTCGTGCTGCGCCCAGTAGGCATCGGCGCCGAACGACAGCTCGTGCGCCGCCCACGGGTGCGGGTCGCCCGTGGTGATCACGAGCACCTCTCCCGGCGCGCGACCGGAGTCGAGCAGCAGGTCGACGGCTTCCTCGGCCGCGTCCAGTGCGCCCTCGGCCGAGGCCGGGATGAGCTGGACCTGCGCCGCGGCGGCAGCGGACGGGGCGGACGGGACCTTCGGTCCCGGCCTGGGGGCACCGGCCGACTCGCGCGACGTGCGCTGCGCGGGCGGCGTGGGCCTTGCGGGACCCGGACGACCGGGTCGCGGCCGATCGCGTTGTACGTGCCGGTGTTCCCGCGCAGGCAGTGCTGCTCGCGCCCGGCGAGGCAGTTCTCGCACGTGCGGCAGGAGTCGACCATGCAGCCGACGCCGACGCGGTCGCCGGCCTTGAACCGGGTGACGGCGGAGCCGACCTCGGAGACGACACCGGCGATCTCGTGGCCGGGGATCATCGGGAAGATGGCCTCGCCCCAGCCCTCGCGGGCCTGGTGGATGTCGGAGTGACAGATGCCGGCGAACTTGATGTCGATCAGCACGTCGTGCTCGCCGACGGTGCGGCGTTCGATGGTGGTGCGCTCCAGCGGAGCCTTGGCACTCGGAGCGGCATATGCGGCAACAGTCGTGGTCATGGTGTCCAGCGTGCCCGGCCGCGGGACATTCGCCCAGGTCACCGCTTTGCGTACGTCCAGCGGTCCTACCACTGGCGGGGACAGGCTCGTGGGCGTAGGACCGGGAATACTTGAGGGTATGGACGACACACCGGAGCCCGGACCGCACACCGACGGCCTCGACCGCAGGGCCGAGCTGAGCGAGTTCCTGCGCACGCGGCGGGCCCGGCTCAAGCCGGAGGACGTGGGCATCGCCTCGCACGGCCGGCACCGCCGGGTGCCGGGGCTGCGCCGCGAGGAGCTGGCACAGCTGGCCGGTGTCTCGGTGGCGTACTACACGCGCCTGGAGCAGGGCAACGGGCGGAACGTGTCCGCGGAGGTGCTCGACTCGATCGCGCGCGCCCTGCGGCTCACCGACGCCGAGCACGCGCACCTCACCGACCTCGCCAAGCCGAAGGAGCAGCGGCGCCGGACGCGGGCGCCGCGCCGGCAGCAGCAGATGCGCCCGGCGCTGCGGCACATGCTGGACTCGATGGAGGGTGTGCCCGCGTACGTCGGCGGGGCGCGCTCGGAGATCCTCGCGTGGAACAGGACGGCGGCGGCCCTGTTCGGCGACTGGGGCGTGCTGCCGCCCGCGGAGCGGAACTGGGCGCGGCTGACGTTCCTCGCCCCGGACTACCGTGAGCTGTTCGTGGACTGGGAGTCGAAGGCCTCGGACATGGTGAGCTACCTGCGTCTGTACGCGGGCCGCCACCCCGAGGACCCCGAGCTGTCGGCGCTGGTGGGCGAACTGTCGGTCAAGAGCGAGGAGTTCCGCCGGCTGTGGGCGACCCACGACGTGAAGGAGAAGGGCCACGGCGTGAAGCGCATGCACCATCCGCTGGTCGGTGACCTGTCGCTGTCGTACGAGACGCTGCATCTGCCGGACGACGACGGACAGTTCCTGTCGGTCTACTACGCGGAGCCCGGCTCCCCCTCGGCGGAGGCCCTGCGCCTCCTCACGAGCTGGGGCACGGACGCCCCGGCGGTCTCGCCGGGAGCCGGACGGGCCTGAGCGCGGGCAGGCCCGTCCGTCCGGCGTGCGTCAGCGTGCCTTCGCCGCCGCCTCGTTCTCGGTGACCGTGATCCGGCCCTTGCGGATGGTCGCGAGGCGCGGGGCCTTCTTCGCCAGGGCCGAGTCGTGGGTGACCATGACGAAGGTCAGCCCGTGCTCCTTCCACTGGGTCTCCAGGACCTCCATGATCTCGTCGCGCATGGACTCGTCGAGGTTCCCGGTGGGCTCGTCGGCGAGGAGCACCTTCGGGTTCTTCACCAGGGCGCGGGCGATGGCGACGCGCTGCTGCTGGCCGCCGGACAGCT
>NZ_WWIA01000074.1 GCF_009870065.1 Streptomyces sp. SID5785
TACGTGCGCGGGCGGCGCGGGCGGACTCGCGGGCCTCGGGACCGACGACGGGCGCCCCTGCGCGGGGGATGCCGGTGCGCCACCGGCGGTGTCACTCGCCTCGTACGTGCCGTCGCTCTCCATGAACCCCTGCCCCAAGACCTGCCAGGTCGCCGTCACCGTGTCGCCGCCAATCTAGTGCGCGGGCCTGGGGAGTTCACCGCTTACGCGGCCCGCGCGGGCGGACTGGCCGGGAATGACATGTGTCCACCGCGGACAACAGGACGGCGCGACCCCACCCCGATGGAGCATGACCGCCTCCCGGGACCGCACCTAACCTGCGGAGGAACCCCCCGATGAACCCGGCGAAACCGGACCCCCGCGGATCCCGGCGCAGCCGCCCCACGAGAACCAGGAGCCCCGCATGAGCGACATCCCGCAGGAGCGCCGCGTCGTCACCGCCATCCCCGGCCCGAAGTCGCAGGAGCTGCAGCAGCGCCGCGTCGCCGCCGTCGCCGCGGGTGTGGGCTCCACGCTGCCCGTGTTCACCGCCCGTGTGGACCGCGGCATCATCGAGGACGTCGACGGCAACCGGCTGATCGACTTCGGTTCCGGTATCGCGGTGACCTCGGTCGGCGCCTCCGCCGAGGCCGTGGTGCGCCGCGCCTCCGCGCAGCTCCAGGACTTCACCCACACGTGTTTCATGGTCACGCCGTACGAGGGCTACGTGGCCGTCGCCGAGGCGCTGGCCGAGCTCACCCCGGGTGACCACGCCAAGAAGTCGGCCCTGTTCAACTCGGGCGCCGAGGCCGTCGAGAACGCGGTCAAGATCGCCCGTGCGCACACCGGGCGCACCGCGGTCGTCGTCTTCGACCACGGCTACCACGGCCGCACCAACCTCACCATGGGCATGACGGCGAAGAACATGCCGTACAAGCAGGGCTTCGGTCCGTTCGCCCCCGAGGTGTACCGCGTCCCGGTCGCCTACGGCTACCGCTGGCCGACCGGCGCCGAGAACGCCGGCCCGGAGGCCGCCGCCCAGGCGATCGACACCATCACCAAGCAGATCGGGGCCGACAACGTCGCCGCGATCGTGATCGAGCCGGTGCTCGGCGAGGGCGGCTTCATCGAGCCGGCCAAGGGCTTCCTGCCGGAGCTCGTGCGGTTCGCCCGTGACCACGGCATCGTGTTCGTCGCGGACGAGATCCAGTCCGGCTTCTGCCGCACCGGCCAGTGGTTCGCGTGCGAGGACGAGGGCATCGTCCCCGACCTGATCACGACGGCCAAGGGCATCGCGGGCGGCCTGCCGCTCGCCGCCGTGACGGGCCGCGCCGAGATCATGGACGCCGCGCACGCGGGCGGCCTCGGCGGCACCTACGGCGGCAACCCGGTGGCCTGCGCGGGTGCGCTCGGCGCCATCGAGACGATGAAGGAGCTCGACCTCAACGCCAAGGCGAAGGAGATCGAGGCCACGATGAAGGCCCGCCTGACGGCGATGCAGGAGAAGTTCTCCGTCATCGGCGACGTGCGCGGCCGCGGCGCGATGATCGCCGTCGAGCTGGTGAAGGACCCGGCCACCAAGGAGCCGCACCCCGAGGCCGCCGCCGCGCTGGCCAAGGCCTGCCACGCCGAGGGCCTGCTCGTCCTCACCTGTGGCACCTACGGCAACGTGCTGCGCTTCCTGCCTCCGCTGGTCATCGGGCAGGACCTGCTCAACGAGGGCCTCGACATCATCGAGGGCGCGTTCGCGGCGCTCTGAGCGGCCGGACGCCCTCCCGTCACACGGCCCGACCTGGGGTGATCGACCCGGTGACCGTTCCGTGACCTGAGGTGACGGTCGGGCCGTGTGAAGAAGGTGTGCGGGGGCGATGGCATGTTGGCCAAGCGTCTGTCGCCCCCTCGCCCCCTGACGTACGGTTTCTGCAGATGAGAGAAACACCTCGCTCACGGGGGACCGTGGGCGACGCCGGGACGGAGCCTCCCCAGCCTCGCCCTGGTCGTGCCCTCGCGCACACACCCGGAGCTTCCGGCTCCGGAACTCCTCACCGATCGGACGGTCGCCCGCCCCAAACCCCCCGGGGCGCGCGGCACGCCGATCAGTTCGGCCGGCCCGGAACCACCCCCCCTGTTCCGGGCTGGCCGACCACTTCTTCCAGGCTCTCCGGATTCACCGGACCCCCCTGGCTCCCCGGACTTCTCGCGGCCCTCACCGCGGTCCTCTTCGCCGCGCTCACATGGCAGGTGGCGGTCGACGGCCCGCTCCTCGGCCCCGACGAGCGGTTGGGCGACGCGATCCGCACGAGCGCGATCCCCGCGGGCCCCGCCGAGTTCTTCGCCGACCTGGGCAATCTCCCGGTGGCCCTGCCGGTCCTCGCCGCCGTGCTCGCGTACACGTCCTGGCGCACCCGCACGTGGCGTCCGGCCGCACTCGCCGTGCTCACGGCCGCCCTGGTCCCGGCCCTGGTGGCGCCGCTCCAGGCGCTGCTCGACCGCCCGGGTCCGCCGCCGATGTCCCCCGCGACCGGCTTCTACCCCTCGGGGCACGCGGCGACGGCGGCGGTGGTCTACGGCCTGTGCGCCCTGCTCCTGCGCGGGCGCCCTCTCCTCGTCGCCTGCCTGGCCCTGAACGCGGCGGTGGGCCTCGGCCTGGTCCGCCAGGGCTACCACTGGCCCGTCGACGTACTCGGCAGCTGGTGCCTGGCGTCCCTCCTGCTGCTCGCCTTCGCGTGGGGCCGCGCCCGGATCGACGGCAGGGGCGACGGCGCACAGGGCGGCCGCCGCCCCACCGGTGACCTCCGACGGGCCTGAGACGCGCGCCGTCTATCCGAAGTAGGCGTCGAAGTTCTTCTGGAACTCCCAGCCGCCGAACCGGTCCCAGTTCACGGACCACGTCATCAGGCCGCGCAGCGCGGGCCAGCTGCCGTGCGGGGCGTACCCGCCGCAGTTCGTGTTCTTGGTCAGGCAGTCGAGCGCCTTGTTCACCTCGGCGGGGGCGACGTACCCGTTGCCCGCGTTCGTGGCGGCCGGCATGCCGATGGCGATCTGGTCGGGCCGCAGCGGCGGGAACACGTTGTCCGCGTCCCCCGCGACCGGGAAGCCGGTGAGCAGCATGTCGGTCATCGCGATGTGGAAATCGGCGCCGCCCATGGAGTGGTACTGGTTGTCGAGGCCCATGATCGGCCCGGAGTTGTAGTCCTGGACGTGGAGCAGGGTGAGGTCGTCGCGCAGGGCGTGGATGACGGGGAGGTAGGCGCCGCAGCGCGGGTCCTGGCCGCCCCACTTGCCGGTGCCGTAGAACTGGTAGCCGTTCTGGACGAAGAAGGTCTCGGGGGCCATCGACAGGACGAACGCGTCGCCGTACGTGGCCTTGAGGGTCTTCAGCGCCGAGATCAGGTTGACGATCACCGGGGTGGTCGGGTTCTTGAAGTCGGTGTCGTCGGTGTCCAGGGACAGCGAGTGGCCCTCGAAGTCGACGTCGAGGCCGTCGAGGCCGTACTCGTCGATGATCTTCGAGACGGAGGAGACGAAGGTGTCGCGGGCGGCGGCCGTGGTCAGCTGGACCTGGCCGTTCTGGCCGCCGATGGAGATGAGGACCTTCTTGCCCGCGGCCTGCTTGGCCTTGATCGCGGCCTTGAACTCGGCGTCCGACTCGACGCCGGGGCACTCGGAGGCCGGGCAGCGCGTGAAGCGGATGTCGCCCGACGTGGTCGAGGTCGGTTCGCCGAAGGCGAGGTCGATGACGTCCCAGCTGTCGGGGACGTCGGCGAGCCGGGTGTAGCCGGCGCCGTTGGCGAAGCTCGCGTGGAGGTAGCCGACCAGGGCGTGGGCGGGCAGGTCGGCGCTGCCGCCCGGGCCGCCGGTGTCGGGGGCCGCGGTGGTCGCGGTCACCGGTGCCGTCCGCGCGGACTCGCCCGCGTCGTTCACGGCGGCGACCTGGAAGCTGTACGCGGTCTCGGGGCTGAGCCCGGTCAGGGTCGTCGATGTGCCGGTGACGGTGCGGGACTTGGTGCCGTTGGCGTAGACCGCGTAGCCGGTGGCGCCGGGCACGGCGTCCCAGGACAGGGCGGCGGTGGTGGCGGTGACGGTCCCGGCGGTCAGCCCCGAGGGGGCCGCGGGAGGCGCGGGGGTGTCGCCGCCGGGGCCGACGAGCGTGATGTCGTCGGCGCCGTACGCCGGGGTGCCGTACCAGCCGTGGGTGAAGAGCGTGACCTTCGTCGTGGACGGCCCGGTGCGGAAGGTCGTGGTCAACTGCTGCCAGTCCGGGGCCGACTGGGTCCAGGTGGAGACGTCGGTGGTGCCGGTGCCGCTCGCGCCGAGGTAGACGTAGGACCCGCGGACGTAGCCGGACAGGGTGTACGTCGCGTCGGGCTTGACGGTGACCGTCTGGCTGCACTGGGCGTTGTCGCCCGCGGTCGGGGTGGCCTGGAGGGCCGATGTCCCACCGTGCACCGGGGAGTCGACGGTCGTGCCGGTGCCTGCCGCGCAGGTCCAGCCGTCCAGGCCTGACTCGAAGCCGCCGTTGCGGGCGAGGTCGGTGTCGGCGGCGCGCGCGGGCGCGGACAGGGCGGTGAGTCCGGTCGCGGCCAGCGCGGCGGCGGTGAACGCCGTGAGCAGGCCGCGACGGGCGCGGGTGCGGGAACGGGGCGGTCTGGAACGGTCCATGAGTGCCTCCGGGACGGGCGGGGGAAAGGGCACGGTGGAGCGCGCCCAACTTGGTCCAGACCAATTGAGTTGTCAAGGGTTCCCGTCGGCCCGGCCCGCCGCTGCCTCGTGCAGGGCCAGTTCGAGCACTGCCGGGTCCGTGAGCGTGCCCGAGCCGTCCGGCGGTATCAGCCAGCGCACGTCACCGGCCGTGCGGCCCGGGTACGGGACCACGATCCAGGCGCCGAGGCCGACGCCCCGCACCCCCGTGCCGAGCCAGCGGCCGGCCGTGCCCGGCGGCACGAAGAAGCCCATGCGAGCGTCGCCGAAACCGGCGAGCACCGGGCCCGGCCGGTCGATCACACGGGTGAGCACGTCCAGCGTGGGATGGCCGAGGCCCACCGGCAGGATCAGCACGTCCCAGTTCCGGCCCGCAGGGAGCAGCACCACCCCCTGCGGGTCGCGCTCCCACATCCGGCGGCACGCCGCCGGATCAGGCGCCGCCGACACCAGCCATGTGACCGCCGACCTGGTCCCCGAGCCTGTCATCGCGGGGCCTCCCTCTCGCATCGTCCGTGTGGCGTTCACCGACGAGAGGGCCACCGGGCCGCAGCATTACGCGAGTTCGCGCAGAAATCTCCGCCGTGCCGCGGACCGGCCGCCTGCGCTGCGGCCTGCTCGGCCGGCCGCCGCGGTCAGCTGTCGAAGCCCAGGCCGACGCTGTCCATCGCCTTGAGCCACAGGTTGCGCCGGCCGCCGTTCTCGTCGGCGCGGGCCATGGACCACTTGGTGAGCGCGATGCCGGTGGAGGCGAACGGCTCGGGCGGGAACGGCAGCGGCTTCTTGCGGACCATCTCCAGCTCCGTGCGCTCGGTGCGCTCCCCCGACAGCAGGTCGAGCATCACGTCCGCGCCGAACCGGGTCGCGCCGACGCCGAGCCCCGTGTACCCGGCCGCGTAGGCGACGCGGCCGCCGAGCGCGGTGCCGAAGA
Organism: Streptomyces sp. SID5785; assembly: GCF_009870065.1. Classification (GTDB taxonomy): domain Bacteria; phylum Actinomycetota; class Actinomycetes; order Streptomycetales; family Streptomycetaceae; genus Streptomyces. Next base: position 5,612 of record NZ_WWIA01000074.1, read on the forward strand.
ACGCCGAGAAGCGCGAGCAGGTGTCGATCGCACCGCCCCACGCGTGGGTGAAGCGCAGGCCCTCCAGCTGCGGGAAGCAGGTGAAGAAGTGGTCCGCCAGCTTCGCGAACGTCTCGGGACGCTGGTCGTGCTCGGCGCGCACCTTGCCGCCGTAGGGGTAGATCGCGTCGTAGCCGCCCCACAGGATGCGGTTGTCGGCGGACAGCCGGAAGTAGTGGAACTGGTTCGCGCTGTCGCCGAGGCCCTGGCGGTTCTTCCAGCCGACCGAGGCCAGCTGCTGCGCGCTCAGCGGCTCCGTCATCAGCGCGTAGTCGTAGACCGGCACGGTGTACGCGCGCACGCGCCGGACCAGCGACGGGAAGACGTTCGTACCGAGCGCCGCGTGCCGGGCGAAGACCCGGCCGTACGGGGTGCGCACGGCGAGGCCCGCGCCGTCCGCGGCCAGCCCGGTCGCGGGCGTGTTCTCGTAGATCCGCACGCCGAGGCCGAGGCAGGCCCGCTTCAGGCCCCAGACCAGCTTGGCCGGGTTCAGCATGGCGACGCCGCGCCGGTCGTACAGGGCGCCGAGGAAGGTCGGCGAGTCGACCTGTTCGCGGGTCTGCCCGGCGTCGAGCAGCTCCAGGCCGTCCGCGAGACCGGCCTCGGTCAGCTCGGCGTGGTACTCGCGCAGCTCGGTGACCTGGTGGGGCCGGGTCGCGATGTCCAGCTCACCGGTGCGCTCGAAGTCGCAGTCGATGCCGTGGCGGGCGACGGCGGCCTCGATGGCGTCGAGGTTGGCCGCGCCCAGCTCCTCCAGCGTGCGCATCTCGGCGGGCCAGCGGGCGAGCCCGTTGGCCGCGCCGTGGGTGAGGGAGGCGGCGCAGAAGCCGCCGTTGCGCCCGGAGGCGGCCCAGCCGGTCTCGCGGCCCTCGACGAGGACGACGTCCCGGCCCGGGTCGCGCTCCTTGGCGAGCAGCGCGGTCCACAGCCCGCTGTAGCCGCCGCCGACGACGAGCAGGTCGCACCGCTCGTCGCCGGTGAGCGCGGGCAGGGCGGCCGGACGGCCGGGGTCGTCCAGCCAGTAGGCGACGGGCTGGGCGTCCGCGAGCGAAGCGGTCCAGCGGTTCCGGCGATTCATGGCGCCAGCGGCCATGATTCCAACTCCCTCAGGTGTTCCACAGCCGCCCTGGTTCAGGCGGCCTTGTTCTTCCGCCTGCCGACGAACATGCCGGCAAGTACGCACAGTACGGCGATCAGGAACATGGCCGTACCGATGACGTTGATCTGAACGGGTGTGCCGCGCTGCGCCGATCCCCACACGAACATGGGGAAGGTCACCGTGGAGCCCGCGTTGAAGTTCGTGATGATGAAGTCGTCGAAGGAGAGGGCGAAGGCGAGCAGCGCGCCCGCCGCGATGCCCGGCGCCGCGATCGGCAGCGTGACCCGCAGGAAGGTCTGCACGGGACCGGCGTAGAGGTCCTGCGCGGCCTGTTCGAGGCGCGGGTCCATCGACATGACGCGGGCCTTGACGGCCGTCACCACGAAGCTGAGACAGAACATGATGTGGGCGATGAGGATCGTCCAGAAGCCCAGCTGGGCGCCCATGTTGAGGAACAGGGTGAGCAGCGAGGCCGCCATGACGACCTCGGGCATCGCCATCGGCAGGAAGATCAGCGAGTTGATCGCGCCGCGCGCCCGGAACCGGTAGCGGACGAGCGCGAAGGCGATCATCGTGCCGAGCACGGTGGCGCCGATCGTGGCCCACACGGCGATCTGCAGGCTGAGCGAGAGCGAGCCGCACATGTCGGCGACGCCGCACGGGTTCTTCCAGGCGTCCAGGGAGAACTGCTGCCACTCGTAGTTGAAGCGGCCCTTCGGTTTGTTGAAGGAGAAGACCGTGACGATCACGTTCGGCAGGAGGAGGTACGCGAGGGTGATCAGACCCGCGATCACGACGAGGTTCTTCCGCAGCCAGCGCATCAGACGAGGTCCTCCGTTCCGGCCTTGCGGATGTAGACGGTGACCATGACGAGGATGGCCGCCATGAGGATGAAGGAGAGCGCGGCGGCGGTCGGGTAGTCGAGGATGCGCAGGAACTGCGTCTGGATGACGTTGCCGACCATGCGGGTGTCGGTGGAGCCGAGCAGGTCCGCGTTCACGTAGTCGCCGGCCGCCGGGATGAAGGTGAGCAGGGTGCCGGAGACGACGCCCGGCATGGACAGCGGGAACGTCACCTTGCGGAAGGTCGTGGCGGGCGAGGCGTACAGGTCGCCCGCGGCCTCGTGCAGCCGGCCGTCGATCCGCTCCAGTGACGTGTAGAGGGGCAGGATCATGAACGGCAGGAAGTTGTAGGTGAGTCCGCAGATCACCGCGAGCGGGGTGGCGAGCACCCGGTCGCCCTCGGTCATCCCGAGCCAGCTGGTGACGTCGAGGACGTGCAGCGTGTTGAGGGCGCCGACCACCGGCCCGCCGTCCGCGAGGATCGTCTTCCAGGCGAGCGTGCGGATCAGGAAGCTGGTGAAGAACGGCGCGATGACCAGGACGAGGACGACGTTGCGCCAGCGGCCCGCGCGGAACGCGATCAGGTAGGCGAGCGGGTAGCCGAGCAGCAGGCACAGGGCCGTCGCGCAGCCCGCGTAGAGCACGGAGCGCAGGAACTGCGGGTAGTACTCGGACAGTGCGTCCCAGTACGTCGCGAAGTGCCAGGTGACCTTGAAGCCGTCCTCCAGGGAGCCCTGCTGCACGGAGGTCGAGGCCTGGTAGACCATCGGCAGGGCGAAGAAGACGACCAGCCACAGGATGCCGGGCAGCAGCAGCCAGTACGGGACGAGGCGGCCGCGCCTGCGCGGCCCGCGGGGCGGCTCCCCGGCCGGGGCGGGCGCCGTCGGCGGCGCGTCGGTGACGGTGCTCATGCGGCCGTGTCCTCCGAGACCTTCTCCACGCCCGCATCGGCGTCCTGGGCGGCGTCGAGCCCGAAGGAGTGTGCGGGGTTCCAGTGCAGGACGACCTCGGCGCCGGGCACGAGGCGGGCGTCCCGCTCGATGTTCTGGGCGTAGACCTCGAACGCGTCGCTGTGCGGGGTGTCGATGACGTACTGCGTCGAGACGCCGATGAAGCTCGAGTCGGCGATCCTGCCGGTGATGCGGTTGCGGCCGTCCGGGACCTGGGCGGCGTCGTCGGCGTGCGCGACGGAGATCTTCTCGGGGCGCACGCCGAGCAGCACCTTGCCGCCGGTCTCGGTGGCGGCGGTGCAGCGTCCGGCGGAGAGGGCGAGGGTGCCGTCGCCCGTCTTGAGGGTGAGATCGTCGCCTGTGCGGCCGGCGATCTCGGCCTCGATGAAGTTCGAGGTCCCGAGGAAGTTCGCGACGAAGGTGGAGCGCGGGTTCTCGTAGAGGTCGGTGGGGGCGCCGAGCTGTTCGACGCGGCCCTGGTTCATCACGGCGACGGTGTCGGCCATCGTCATGGCCTCCTCCTGGTCGTGCGTGACGTGGATGAAGGTGATGCCGACCTCGGTCTGGATGCGCTTGAGCTCGAGCTGCATCTGGCGGCGCAGTTTGAGGTCGAGGGCGCCGAGCGGCTCGTCGAGGAGGAGCACCTTGGGGTGGTTGATGAGCGCGCGGGCCACGGCGACGCGCTGCTGCTGGCCGCCGGAGAG